>NZ_JAMPKB010000072.1:0-26435 GCF_039961925.1 Trichocoleus sp. DQ-U1
CATCTACGTTTAAAGGCGCTTGGTTTGAGTTGTTTGAGTTGTTCGTAGGTCATACTGGCTTTCCCCCTTAACCTACTTTTACTCACACTCTCGCTATTCACGCAAGAAGTCTAATGCATCCATGACTTCATCCACGACTTATACGATTGAGTCCGCACAGGGCATTTTCCCTGGAACTCAGATTGCTAATGCGGTTCCAGCTACCACGGAAGCTTTCGATAAGCTCAGCGTTGACGATCAACTGGCATTACTCTGGTTTGCCTACACCGAAATGGGTGTTTCAATTACTCGCGCCGCCACAGGAGCCGCCCGCATGATACTAGCGGAAGGTTTACTAGCCCAAATTAAGCAGATGCCAGCTGCCGCCCAAACGAAAGTGATGGAGGATCTTGCTAACCGTGCTGACACTCCCATCAGCCGTTCCTATTCTTCTTTCAGCGTCAATACCAAGTTGGGTTTTTGGTATGAGTTAGGAGAGTTGATGGCACAGGGTATTGTCGCTCCCATCCCAACGGGATATCAAATGACCCCGGAAGCCGCAGCAGTGCTGGAAACCATCAAGAAACTCGATCCGGGTCAGCAAATCACAGTTTTGCGGAATACCGTCATCAACATGGGATTTGATCCGGCTCTCAACGATTACGCAAAACCCGAAGATCCCTATATAGCACCCACCGCCCTAGCTTCCCGTCCGAAGATCAGTATTGATGGCATCAGTGAGCCTACAGTGCTGAACTATATTCAAAACATGAACGCATTTGACTTTGAGGCGGCTGTGTCTCTATTTGCGGAAAAGGGAGCATTGCAACCGCCCTTCCAGAAGCCAATTGTCGGTCGTGCAGCGATTTCTGCATATATGCGCGAAGAATGTCAGGGACTCAAGATGATGCCACAGAAAGGCGTCTCTGAGCGCATAGAAGATGGCTATACCCAGCATAAAGTCACAGGGAAAGTAGAAACTCCTTGGTTCGGTGCCAGCGTTGGCATGAACATTGCGTGGCGGTTCTTACTAGATCCTCAAGGCAAAATTTTCTTCGTGGCGGTTGACTTACTGGCATCCCCGAAAGAACTCCTAAACCTAACTCGTCAGTAGGACGTTAGGTACAGTTGCTGAGATAAGATAAGGCACAAATAATCGCCTTAGCAACAAGAAATGTAGGGTGCTGATCCTAGCACCCTACATTTTTGCTTGAGTCTGCAAGACATCAATTTTTCACCAAACCACTCATAACGCCCAAATAATTCTCAAAAAGTATTGTAAAAGTTTTACGGCTCTTCCAGTAGTTGCGAAACTAATTTTATGGCTTCTGCGGGGGTAGAGATTTTACCTTCAGCGCGTGCGATTCCAATCGCGGTGAGAAATTTACCAACTTGTGGCCCAGATGGGAGATTGAAAGTTTGGATCAAATCTTTGCCGTTGACGAGGGGCGCGGGATGAGCAACAGGGTCGTCAGGAGTCAGATAGCGGTTGATGAGGGGTGTCAATTCTGCGACAGATATCCCAGTAGCTACAGCCAGAACGACGATGGCGGGAAAAACCTGTCCAGCCTCCCGAAAGAACAAATACTGCTCTCCTAAAGACATCTGAGATGATTGCAACTGCGGCAATAATTTGAGTGCAGTGGTCATGGCGCGAATTTCAGCGCGACTGTATTTTAAATTCAATAATTGGGTTTCAGCAGCTTCTGGCACGGGTGATAACAATGTCGCCAGTTTTGCAATTCCCAACCAAGAAGTTTTTAAAGTATCGCTTACCAAGCTAGATAAAAAGATTGCTAACTCATGCCATGTTTCTCCGAGCATTACAGCGGAACTTTCAACTGCTGGCAAGATTGTAGAGACATTTTCGGAACCTCTCCCCCAAACCCCCTCCCCGTCAACGGGGAGGGGGCTAAGAGGTGGAGTTATTAACCTCGCGATTGTTCCCTCCGTTTGCAGGGGAGGGTTCGGGAACGGTTGGGGGCTTGAGGCACTGGGAAACCAAGTTTGAAGTAAACCATCCTCAACGGCAGTAATTATCCAAGGAGTGCCTTCAGAAGTGTTAAGGAGATAGGCAAACTCTGCTTGCACTCGTTCTGCCGATACTTGCCCCAGTAAAGGTGCAAGTTGTCGAATTGCTGCTTGGGTATCCGTCTCAATCGTAAAACTGAGTTGGGCGGCTTGGCGGTACGCTCTTAATAGCCGTAAAGGGTCATCTTGCAGATTTTTGGGGGAAACCATCCGAATGATGCCCTGTTGCAAATCTGCATAGCCATTCAGGGGGTCGATGAGTTCGCCAGTGTAGGGATTGTATGCGATCGCATTCATTGTATAGTCGCGCCGCTGCAAATCGATTTCTAAATTTGACCCTTCGGCTTGTGCAATATCAACGGTTGCTTGCTCAAATACGACTCTGGCAATCTGTCGCTGGGCATCTAACAACACAAACCCCGCTTTGTAGCGACTGGCAATCTTCCGCGCTGTTTTTACCGCATCCGCCAGTAAGACAAAATCTAGATCCCGGTACTCGCGGCGGCGTCCCAGCAAAGCATCTCGCACAGCACCCCCCACCATATAAGCGGGTTCCGGGAGCAATTCCAGGCTAAAAGGCCAAGTTTTTGGCGATAGGGTAGAGGTGTCTGTGTTTAAGTGCATCTGTATACTTACCCCATTTAGATAATTTTCCGAGTCCACGCACAGGAACAAGCGTTTGTGTGTCTGTGAATTTATTCGCCTCAAAGACACATTGCAATAAAAATCAACCCAATAGGTAATTAATAGACGTGTTGACTGAGCTAGATTAACAGAAAAGCCTCTGGAGGCTGTCCTATGTGTATTTGTGTTAACTGCCAATACGTAGACCGCTGCACCACCTATCATGCGGTAGAAATGCAGCATCAGGTGCCTCATCTAACTGAAGACCCCGATTTTGAAGCCACTGAACCCACCATCAATGTCAATATCCGCACTGAGGGGGAAATGATTGAGATGGAATGGGATGTTGTGGGTTGTCTCAGCTTTAAGCGGGAAACCGGCAAATGGGCGCGGTTGCGTCCCGGCGAGTTAGTGCCAACCTGAAAATATCTAAGTCAGATTGCGTTAAGCTACGCTGTTTTACAAACTTTAACGCGACGGCTACTGCTTGCCTCAGTAGCCGTTTTGTTGCATTTAGGCAATTCAGGCGACTGCATAGAGTCGAACTTACTCAGAGAAATCGTTGACTTGTCAATAATTGCTCAAATACAGACGACCCGCGTAACAATTGGCTAAGAATCTGAGCTGTTTTAGAGTTATTGCAGTAATTAATAAACTAATGCTTTTTTATCTTCTTGCAGCAATGATCCCTTAGCAAGTAGGCAAAAATAAAGAGAACTGGTGAGAAACGGGTGGAGATGGTAGTAGGGATTAGGTAAGCGATCGCTCTAAACCACATTTCTTAATAATTAGCATATTAATCTGAATTAATTTATGAAATATTAGCCATGATAATTAGGAATCTTTAATAGTTTTTATGCCTTTTTATTTTTGCGAAGATACATATCATCTTACCTATATCCCCGCCCTCACTTACCACTACACTCAAAAAAGGGGAGGTAATAAGAAGTCCAGTTTGTGAGTAAAGCGACTGGCTCTAACAGAATTTCTCTGGCTCAACATCAATCAAGAAAACCAAGCCGTAGTTATGAATTTAAGTCCTTATCTCCCAAAAATAACACCGTTTTACGCCCGAAACAAAACCGCTTTTGGACTAAGTATTTTAATCGTCGCCGGATATTTAGGTAATTATTTCCGTTGGTCATTATTTTTCGATATAGATTTCCTATTTGGCAGCATTGCCGTTTGGATTATAGTATTTTTGTACGGTACAGGTTGGGGTACTTTTGCAGGCTTCATTGCTGGCATTTGTACCTATTTTATTTGGCATCATCCCTACACGGTAATTACCTTTACCGCTGAAGCATTCTTTGTTAGTTTATTGTTTCATCGTCTACGTCAGAATATCGTGCTGCTAGACGGAATTTTCTGGCTGTTCATCGGGATGCCTCTCATTTGGCTATTTTATGCCATTATCTTGCACGTAGATACTACACAAGCGTTGATTATCTTGTTAAAGCAGCCTGTAAACGGGATTTTCAATGCTTTAATTGCTAGCTTGATGCTGACTCATTTACCGATTCATAAATGGCTATGTCGTCCTCAAGCAGTTAGCACGCTTTCTTTGCAACAAACTGTTTTCAATTTGTTAGTAGCTTTTGTCTTCTTTCCTCCTCTAATTCTTATGGTTTTAGACAGCCGCCGCGTAATTGATAACATCAAGACAACAGCTAATGCAGAACTCAAGGCGGCTTCTATAGATTTAGTTGTTGAAATGCGTTCTTGGCATCAGCAACATCTAAAGGCAGTTCAAGAATTTGCTCAGATTGCTGCTGATGAGCCTACCAAATTGGATGCATTGCAGTCAAGTATAGAATTTGCTAGACGGACATTTCCAGATTTCCATGAGATTTATGTAGTCAATGCCGAAGGTAAAGCAATTACATCTTCACCACGACAGAATGAAGCGGGAGAGTCCACTATTGGATTGAATCTTGCTGTTAAACCCTACTTTAAGGAAATAAATAATACTCTGCAACCTACTCTATCGGATGTAGTGAACGGACAAAAGGTAATTCTCAGCGTACCCGTGCTAAGAGATAATCGCTTCCGTGGTTTAGTCATTGCAGAACTTGATTTGAACGGTATTGACGAACTCCTAAAATCAAATATTGACGAGCGGGGACTGCAAATTACTCTCGTCGATCGCAGAAAATCTGTAATTGCTAGTACTCTGTCTGAGCGAGTAGCAATGCAAACATTTGATCGTCGTAAGGATGGTGAAATTCGTCCAATTGCGCCGATGACTTATCAGTGGCTACCGATAAGTGGCAGTCGGCTTGTCATGGTGCGTTGGAACAATTCGTTCTTTGTGCAAGAGACTCCGATTGATAGCCAACTTCCTTGGACTCTCATTGCAGAATTGTCTGCGACACCAGACGTCCGCCATATAGAGCGCGTTCATACCAATAGTTTAGCGATTTTGATGCTAATTTCAGCGATCGCGCTCATCTTTGCAACCCTTCTAAGCCGCAGCTTAGTTAGCCCCCTCTCAAAACTAGCGCAAGTAACGACAAATCTGCCTCATAAACTTTCAGAGCAAGAATTAATCGATTGGCCTAATAGTTCGGTGACAGAACTGGACGCTCTAGTTCGCAACTTCAAGTCAATGGCTGCGACCCTTAATCAAAAGTTTTGGGAAATTAAAAGCACCAATGAAATGCTCGAAGAACGGGTGCAAGAACGTACTCAAAAATTATTAATCATTAATACAGAACTCGAAGCTGAAATTGCCGAACGACAGCGAACAGAGGAAAAATTAAAAGCTTATACCTTCAAATTGGAACAAAGCAACCGGGAATTGCAAGACTTTGCCTTCGTCGCTTCCCACGACTTGCAGGAACCATTGCGGAAAATTCAAGCCTTTGGCGATCGCCTCAAACTCAAATACGGGGAATGCCTAACTAATGAGGGGAAGGACTACCTGGAGCGGATGCAAAAAGCGGCGCAACGGATGCAAACTCTTATTAATGACCTCCTAGCCTTCTCGCGGGTAACAAGCAAAGCTCAGCCTTTTACTCGTGTCAATATCACCAACGTGCTACAAGAGGTCTTGTCTGATTTGGAGGTGCATATCCAGAAGGTAGGCGCACAAGTAGAAATTGGCGAGCTGCTAACGATTGATGCTGATCCGTCGCAGATGCGGCAATTATTACAGAATTTGATTAGCAATGCGCTGAAGTTTCGGCGTCAGGAAGAAGCACCCGTCGTCAAGATTTGGAGTCAATTACTAGAGAGGGACGAGCAGCTTTGGACACAAGACTTACCAGCTCGTCCCATGTGTCAAATTATGGTCGAAGATAATGGCATTGGTTTTGACGAAAAGTATCTGGATCGGATCTTCACAGTTTTCCAACGCCTACACGGTCGTAACGAGTATGAAGGAACGGGAGTTGGTTTAGCGATCTGCCGTAAAATAGTCGAGCGTCATGGTGGTACTATCACAGCAAAAAGCATATTAGGGGAGGGGGCGACATTCATTGTCACGCTACCTATTAAGCAATCTAGGTGATAGATTTTGGAATTTTAAATTTTAGATTTTTGCTGGTCAATCTCAGAAAGCAAGCCTTTTTTCGCGACTGCAAATTATGCGAAAGTACTGGAATTTGGTGTGAGTAAAACGCTGTGAATAAAGCTGGAAAATTAATTACCATCTTGATGGCTGACGATGATGAAGACGATCGGCTGCTAGCAAAGGATGCATTAGAAGAATGCCGACTCGCTAACGATCTACACTTTGTTGTAGATGGTGAGGATCTGATGGATTATCTTTACCATCGGGGTAAGTATACTCAGTTAAGAAAATCGCCCCGTCCAGGTTTAATTCTGCTGGATCTGAATATGCCTAAAAAGGATGGGCGGGAGGCTCTCCAGGAGATTAAAGCCGATCCCGAACTGCGACCTATTCCAGTCGTCGTGCTGACTACATCAAAGGCTGAGGAAGACATCTATCGTTCTTACGGTTTAGGCGCAAACTCGTACATTGCTAAGCCAGTCACATTTGAATCTCTAGTTTCTGTGATGAAAGCTTTGGGAAAATACTGGTTTGAGATTGTTGAATTGCCACTAAAGGAAAATGAAGCGGAAAACTCAACACTATAAAATATAGTTTTGCAGAATTCCTAGTTAGGTTTCGCCTTGGCAAAACCTAACATTAAGCAATACTAAATTTCAGTCATCTACTCAGCGCACATAAGATTATTGAGGTTTTGCAAAGATTGAGGCAAAATAATTAAAATCGGTGGTAAGCTGCTGTGTTGTAACAATTAATTCTTTTGCTGACTCTTGAGTTAAGGGTTTAGCGAAAAAATATCCTTGCCCATATTCGCATTCCATTTCTCTCAGTTGGGAGAGTTGCTCGGCTGTTTCCACCCCTTCTGCTGTCACATTTAACTCTAAAGTATGAGCCAGGGTCACGATAGCACGGACAATTTCTAAACTGTCGTCTTTCGCCCCAATTCTACTAATAAAAGAACGATCAATCTTTAACTGATCGATGGGAAACCGATGCAGATAGCTTAAGGATGAATAGCCAGTGCCGAAGTCATCAATATGCAGATGCACGCCTAAAGCTTTTAGTTGGAAAAGCATTTTGATTGCCGATTCTGCGTTTTCCATAACTGCACTTTCAGTAATTTCTAACTTCAAACTTCGCGCATCCAGGCGAGTCTCCCGCAAAATTTGAGCGATTTGCTTGACTAAATCTGGTTGTAAAAACTGTTTGCTGGAAAGATTAACACTGATTGTTAATAGTAATTCTGGATAAAATTGCTGCCAATCATACATTTGGTAACATGCATTGTAGAGTACCCACAGCCCAATGGGAACAATTAAACCTGTTTCTTCGGCAATGGGAATAAATTCCGCTGGAGAGATTAAACCGCGCTCCGGATGCTGCCAGCGTACAAGCGCCTCGAACCCGTCAAGCCTGCCAGTTGTCAATGACACAATGGGTTGATAGTGAAGCTGAAATTCATCCCGCTCGATCGCACGCCGCAAGTCGTTTTCCAGTTGCAAGAGTGCCACCGCGCGAGTATGCATGGTGGTATCAAAGACTTCGTGACGCGCTCTCCCCATTGATTTGGCACGATACATTGCGGTGTCAGCATCGCGCAGGAGATTTTCCGGACAGTCATATCCGATTGCTGGGGCGCTTTGCGAACCGCCCCCGATGGCAATGCCGATGCTTGCTGTCGTGAATACCTCTTGCTCGTTAAGGCTGAAAGGATGCATAAGTTCTAAGTGGATGCGCTCGGCAATGTCAGTGGCGTTATTGATATTTTTGACATCGTCGAGCAGGATGGTGAACTCATCTCCACCTAACCGTGCAACTGTATCTCCACCCCGCAGGCAAGCTTTCAACCGCTGCGCGATCGCTACCAGCAATTGATCGCCAATCATGTGTCCCAAGCTGTCATTAATCACCTTGAAGCGATCAATATCTAGAAAAAGGACGGCGAAGAAATAGTCACTGGTTCGTTTTGACCGTTCAATTGCCTGTCCCAACCGATCCCTAAACAAGGCTCGGTTTGGCAAGCCTGTCAACACGTCATGAAAAGCATCATGGAGGAGTTGTTTCTCAACTTGCTTGCGCTCGGTGATGTCAGTTTGAGAGCCAGCCATGCGAGAGGCTTTACCATTTGTGTCTCGTACAGCCATCCCCCGGATTAGCATCCAACGGTATGTTCCGTCTTTGTGTAGTATGCGATGTTCGTTCTCAAAATGGGGGGTCAGCCCTTCCAGATGTAAAGAAATCTGCCCTTTCAACTGCTCGATATCCTCAGGATGCACTCGCTCAAACCAGGCATCAGGCGTATTGATAATTTCGCTCTCCTCGCAGCCCAGCATGGATTTCCAGCGGGGAGAAAAATAAATTTCGTTTGTTTTTAAATTCCAGTCCCAAAGTCCGTCGTTAGCACCAGAAACGGCGAGTTCATAACGTTCTTGACTCTCACGCAAAGCCTCCTGGGTCTGGGCGGCCTTGGTAGCTGCCCCTACGCGCTCGGTAATATCTTGGAAGGTAACGACTGCACCCACCAACTGACCATTTTCTCGAATGGGGGTGCTGATGTATTCAACGGGAAAGCTCGTACCGTCTTTTCGCCAAAAGACTTCTTCTTCTATTTGTTGAACTGTGCCATCCTTAAAGGCTGCATAAATTGGACACGCTTCTCGCGGATAAGGAGCGCCATCGGCTTTTGAATGGTGGCAAATAAAATGCAAGGGTTTGCCAATGAGTTCTTCAACTTCCCATCCCAGCATTCTCGCAGCAGCTGGATTAACAAAGGTGGCGTTTCCATGAATATCCAAACCATAAATTCCTTCACCCGCTGAGTTGAGAATTAGTTCGTTTTGGTGGCGCAGTCGTTCAATTGCCTCTTCGGTTTGCTTGCGAACCGTGATGTCGTTCTGCAACCCGATGAAGTTGATGAGTTTCCCTTCGTTATCAAAAACTGGGTTGATGGTGAGTTCATTCCAGAACGGTGTCCCATCTTTGCAGTAGTTCAGGACTACACACATAATCGGTTGCTTTGATGCGATCGCTTCTCGCATCACTTTCACAACAGTGAAATCAGTATCTTTCCCTTGTAGAAAGCGGCAATTAGAACCCATCACTTCCGTCGCCGAGTAGCCGGTGATGGCAGTAAAAGCAGGATTGACAAAGATAATTGGATTGTCAGGTAAAGTTGGATCGGTGATTGTAACTCCAGTTGTCAGGTTAGCGATCGCCGCCGCTAGCTGGCTGTTTTCGCGCATAGCTGACCGCAAGGCTTCTTCTGCCTGCTTGCGTTTGGTAATATCGGCAGCCAAACCATCGATTCGGATGACATTCCCATTCGCGTCACGCCCTAGATGAGCGCGATTGCGAATCCAACGCTCTTCCCCGTCCGGTCGGAAAATACGATACTCTTCGTCTGCTGCACCGACTTGGAGTAACGCTTGCGTCATAGCTTCTATTCGTTCTCGATCCTCTGGGTGAATCACCTCCAGCCAGAGGTTCGGGCGCTCGAAAAACTGGGAGACTGGACGACCATAAATTTCCGCCGCCGCCGGACTGATGTAAATCGGCTCCCTAGTGATGGCTGAAACCGACCATACGCTGTCATCGAGCGAACCAAGAATATTCTCTAGCCGCGATTCACTCTCCCGCAGCGCCTCTAACGTTTTGACTCGCTCGATCGAGTAGCGGATCGCCCGCTCTAATAGCGGCGCGTCCATCTTCCCCTTAACTAAGTAATCGGCAGCTCCCGCTTTCATTGCTGCAAAGTCTACTTCCCGATCTCCTTGCCCGGTCAGCAAGATGATCGGCGCTTTACAATTAGTTGAAATGGCTTCTTGTAACAATTCCAAGCCGTTGTGTGCGCCAAGACGATAGTCCACTAAATAGACATCATGTTGATGCATCTGAATCTTTTCTAAAGCAGCATCATAACTATCTACCCATTCGAGATCAAACTTTTCTCGCTCAATTTCTGAGAGGAGATCGCGCGTCAGAATATAGTCATCCTCGTCATCCTCAATTAAAAGCACTTTTATTGAGTCTTTAGACATAAAATAATATTAGAAACAAAATACCTCTATCTTAGAGTTCCTCTCCTCAAGGGTAAAGCTAGAGAAGTCCTCACTCAGCCACAGTTGCAAATTCACTCACAACTGGTTTTTGGTTTGAGTCCTGACGAGCATTACTTTTTAACAGTCTTAATAAGAATAAAATTAAAATTTGGCATCTGTCCGTCGGTATACCTGCTGAAAATGTTTTTTTAAGGCGAAGCAGCAAATCGAAAAAGACGTAAACTCGCCTGTTTAATCCTTATTTCCTCAAGAAAGATATTGGGCTGCCTATTTGCCGATGAAGAGGAGTGCGATCGCCCTTGAGTGCTAGGGGCAAAATCCTCGCCCGTAGCCGTCTCGATAACAATCTCAAGATTTCCCGCCCTGATTGACACCCTGAGCGGATCGAGCCACTATGATAGAAGTATGAATCTATGTAAAGACCCAGATAAATGTCTTTAGAGTTTGTATCTGTAGAAAATATCAAAGAAATTGCCCACCACTACGGTTACTGGGCAGTTTTTTTGGGGATTTTGCTGGAAAATCTTGGCATTCCCATCCCTGGTGAAACAATCACGCTCGCCGGGGGTTTCTTGGCGGGAAGTAAGGAACTGAGTTACTGGTTCGTGCTAGGGAGTGCGATCGCTGGTGCAGTTGTCGGTGGTACTTGCGGTTACTGGATTGGCAGAAAAGGCGGCTGGCCCCTGCTGGTGAAAGTTGGGGGATTTTTCCGCATCCGCGAAGAAAAACTCTTACAACTCAAGCAACAAGTGAGCGAGAACGCCGGAAAAACAGTGTTTCTCGGTCGTTTCCTGGCTGTGCTGCGAATTGTCGCCAGTCCTCTCGCTGGAATTGCCCAAATGCCCTTCCTCAAGTTTATGGCTTATAACATAGCTGGGGCGACTGCTTGGGCATCGGTAATGGTCACGTTGTCCTTTTTCGCAGGGCGACTGGTACCCCTGGAACAATTAGTTGTGTGGGTTGCTCAATTTGGTTTAATCGCATTATTCCTGTTGATTGCCTGGATTGCCGTTCCTCTGTGGCTAGAGTCCCGCGAAGCCAAGCGTTCAATCGAGGGAGATTAGAAAAAGTTTTGAGTGATGAGCGATTAAGTTTTGAATGAAAAGAATGTGTTTTCTCACTCAAAACTCAAAACTCAAAACTCAAAACTTTCAAACTAACCTCTCGCTTTTTGCGACCAAACGCGAGTCGGTAATCCCCAAACGTAGATAAATCCTTCAGCAGCTTTATGGTCAAACTGGTCTTCAGCCCCATAAGTTGCTAACGTTGGGCTGTAAAGGGACTTCTCAGATTTACGCCCCACAGTCATCGAGTTGCCCTTAAAAAGTTTAACTCGCACCGTTCCCGATACCCGCTCCTGTGTTTGTTGAATGAAGGCATCCAGGGCGGCTTTGAGCGGACTATACCAAAGACCGTTATAAACTAGCTGAGTATAAGTTTCTTCGATACCGCGCTTGTAGTGGGTCACATCTGCGGTTAAGGTGAGACTTTCTAAGTCGCGGTGGGCATGAATTAAAACCATTAAAGCCGGGGCTTCATAGATTTCCCGCGATTTGATACCCACTAGGCGGTTTTCGATCATATCGATCCGCCCGACACCGTGATTTCCGGCAATTTCGTTGAGTTTCGTAATTAGCGCGACAGGCGGCAAAGCTTCACCGTTGAGGGAGATCGGGATGCCTTTTTCAAAGCCAATTTCAACGTATTCTGGCTCATTGGGCGTGTCAGCGATCGCTTTGGTCATCGCATAGATTTCTTCTAGCGGTTCCGTCCAAGGATCTTCTAGGGGTCCCGCTTCAATGCTGCGACCAAATAAATTGCGATCGATACTGTAGGGAGATTTCTTTTTCACGGGCGAAGGAATCCCATAACGCTCACCATAAGCGATGGTTTCCTCTCGGCTCATCCCCCATTCCCGCGCTGGTGCCAACACCTTCAAATCTGGGTTCAGCGCTGCAATCGATACATCAAACCGAACTTGGTCATTGCCCTTCCCCGTGCATCCGTGCGCCACCGCATCCGCACCGTATTTTTCAGCCGCTTCGACTAAAAGTTTGGCAATCAGCGGACGTGCCAAAGCAGTCTGGAGGGGATAGCGATTTTCATAGAGAGCGTTCGCTTGAATCGCTGGAAACGCATAATCTTTGACAAAACTTTCTGTAGCATCGGCAACCAGCGATTCGCTAGCACCCGATTTTAGCGCTTTTTCCCGGACTGGCTCTAGTTCGTCTCCCTGTCCCAAATCCGCCGCCAGGGTAATTACCTCTTCAACTCCCCATTCCTCCTTCAGGTATGGGATGCAGACGGAGGTATCGACTCCCCCTGAATATGCCAGCACAACTTTGGTAGCACGACCCATTGATCTCTCACTTCCGCAAAACAACGAGTTCTTATTATGCAACTAATCTATGCCAAGTCTTGTCAGGAATAGCACAGATTAATCTACAGCCATAGTCATCTGGGGCACCAAGGGATAGATGAAAATGCTTTCTGTTCATTGGCTTACAGTTCTTTGAGAGATACTAAAAGTGTTGTAATCCGGGGGAAATCGTGTTTTTTAGCGTTGTCATTCCAACTTATAACCGCAAGCCGATTCTAGAAAAATGCCTCAGAGCGATGGAACGCCAGCAGTTGAGTGCTGGTAGCGTCGTCAGCGGCTATGAAGTGGTGCTGGTGGATGATGGTTCGACGGATGGCACGTTGGAGTGGTTATCCCAACACGCCGCTGAATTTCCTCACGTGCGATCGCTCTTGCAAGACCATCAAGGGCCAGCCGCCGCCCGTAATCTGGGAGTAGAACAGGCTCAGGGTGACACGATTATCTTTATTGATAGCGATTTAGTCGTTACCGAGCATTTTCTCCAAGCACACGCCGACGCCTTAGTTGAGGAAGAAAAGAACCTGGGAAGCGATCGCCTCTTTACTTACGGTTGGGTGATCAATACCAATAACTTCGAGAATCCCACCTCCGAACCCTACAAAATCACGGATTTTTCCGCTGCTTACTTTGCTACGGGGAATGTAGCGATCGCTCGTAAATGGCTCGAAAAAGCTGGATTATTTGACACCCGCTTTCAACTTTACGGATGGGAAGATTTAGAACTCGGCATCAGGCTCAAACAGCTGGGTTTAAAACTGATTAAATGTCCAGCCGCAGTCGGCTATCACTGGCATCCCCCCTTTGCCTTAGAACAAATTCCCCCCATGATTGATAGAGAAATTCAACGGGGACGCATGGGCGTTTTATTTTACCAAAAGCACCCGACTTGGGATGTCAAAATGATGATTCAAATGACCCTACTTCACCGCATCCTCTGGGGTCTTCTTTCCCTCGGTGGCAGACTCAACGAGCGCACAATGGCACCCTTTTTGCAATGGCTAATTAATCAAGGTAAGCCCCAATTAGCCTTAGAAATTGCCCGAATTTTCCTCAATTGGTATAACGTTCAAGGTGTTTATGCAGCCTACGCTGAAGCTAGGCAAAAAGCCTAGAGAGTAAACAAACTTTTGTCTACACGAGCGCAGGACACTACGGTGTCCTCTAAACATGAAAGCATTTGATATTATGAGCCAATCCATCTTCTCTAAAATTCATAAAAAAGAGTCTGTAGAGGGAATCACTAGAATTTCAATAAGTGGTTATAAATCTCTCTACGAAGAGTGCAGCATTGAAGTTCGCCCGTTAACAATTCTTGCAGGTGCAAACAGCTCAGGCAAATCTAGCATTATGCAGCCTTTGTTACTTATGAAACAAACACTGGAAGCTACCTACGATCCAGGAGATATTTTACTCAATGGACCTAATGTTAGATTTACATTGTCAGAACAGCTGTTCTCTAAATTCTCAGGTAAAAGCCAAACAAATTTAAGGATTAACTTAGAAATAGAAAACAATAAAGCTATTAGCAATGTTTTCAGCAGACAACGTAAAAAAGGAATTAAAATACTGGAAACAACTTGCCAAGAAAATGGAGTAAGCTTAACTTTTTCGCCTGAAATAAATCGCCAATCTATTATATTACTTCTTAATAAACTTTATGAAGCTAGGAATAGGGAGTTCGGAAGAATTTTTAAGGAAGGGAAGGGAGAAATAGTTGAAAAGCTTGAATGGATGATTATTCGTGAGCGTTGCTTCCTGAAACTCATTTGCAACTCTGTAATGGCAGTTCAAGTAGAAGAGCAGTCTCTTCCCATTCCTGCTACTTTTACTTTATACGATAGTAGTTCACATACGAGTTTGTTTGAGTCCCATATTCGTAAATTGATTCATGTTCCTGGGCTGAGAGGAAATCCAGAGCGCACCTATAAAACCACAGGTGTTGGCAATGAATTTCCTGGAACTTTTGAAGATTACGTTGCTAGTGTAGTTAATCACTGGCAGAAAAATAAAGATGACCGGCTTAGAGACTTGGGGAAGGCTCTTGAAACACTTGGACTAACCTGGAAAGTTGATGCAAGGCAGGTTAATGATACACAGGTTGAATTACGTGTAGGCCGCTTACCTCGAAGTGCTAGAGGTGGGGCAAGAAACATGGTGAGTATTGCTGATGTTGGTTTTGGTATATCTCAGGTTTTGCCTGTTTTAGTTGCCTTACTTGTAGCAGAACCAGGACGATTAGTTTACCTTGAACAGCCAGAAATTCACCTTCATCCACGTGCCCAAGCTGCTTTGGCAGAAGTATTAGCTGATGCGGCAAAACGTGGTGTGAGAGTAGTGCTAGAAACTCATAGCGCTTTGCTACTTTTGGCAGTTCAATCATTAGTTGCAGAGGGAAATCTATCGCCAGACTTGGTGAAGCTTCACTGGTTTATACGGGGAGAAGATGGTATGACAAAAGTCAGCAGTACCGATCTGGATGATGCTGGAGCTTTTGGAGATTGGCCTGAAGATTTTGGTGATGTGTCTTTACAACTAGAAAATCGCTATTTAAATGCTGCTGAGGCTCGGTTATGGAAGCGTTCGCATGGCAGCTAAAAAGGTGGTTTCTAAGCGGTTGGTAATTGATGCTTCTGTTGCACGTTCATCTGGTAGAGAAGAAGCCACTTGTCCAACCTCAGTAAACTGTCGTGATTTTTTGCTAGCTGTTTTGAATATCTGTCACAAAGTTGTGATGACACCAGATATCAGAAATGAGTGGGATAAGCATCAATCAGGTTTTGCTCGGAAATGGCGTGCCCAAATGGTCGCAAGAAAAAAGTTTGAATATTTAGATATCCCAATCAATAATGAGTTATGGGAAAAAGTAGAAACTTTTGCTCCTACCGATAAACAACGTGGAGAAATGATTAAGGATTTGCATTTGATTGAAGCTGCAATTGCTACAGATAAAATCGTAATATCTTTGGATGATAATACGGCGAGATGTTTTTTTAGCAGGGCATCTGTTCAAGTTGATGAACTTAAAGATATTGTTTGGGTAAACCCAGATAAAACAGAAGAAGAGAAACCAATTGAGTGGCTAGAAAATGGTGCTGAACCAGAGAGCGATCGTCTACTGGCAACTTTGTGCGATCACTAACTTCACTTCTCCAATTTCCATATAAAGTTTTAATAAACGTGATAAACTGGAAGAGTTGTCTAAATTCGCACATTCCGCACATTCAGGGTTTCGGGTGTTTCCGCTGGAAATACGCCTGGATGGAGGATTAACCCGAAAGGAAAATAAATATGTCAGTTGTTTCTTTGGCTCAGATGATGGAGTCGGGTGTTCACTTTGGGCACCAGACCCGCCGGTGGAACCCGAAAATGGCTCCATACATCTATACTTCCCGCAATGGCGTCCACATCATCGACTTGGTTCAGACTGCCCAGCTGATGGAAGATGCCTACACCTATATGCGAACCGCCGCAGAACAGGGCAAGAAGGTTCTCTTCATCGGTACCAAGCGTCAAGCCGCAGGAATTGTGGCTCAAGAAGCCGCTCGTTGTGGTTCTTACTACATCAACCAACGTTGGTTGGGGGGAATGCTCACCAACTGGACGACCATTAAAACACGGGTAGAGCGCCTAAAAGATTTGGAACGCCGGGAAGAAACCGGAGTCCTCGACTTACTGCCCAAGAAAGAAGCTTCGATGCTGCGCCGGGAAATGACCAAATTGCAGAAATACCTCGGCGGTATTAAGCAAATGCGGAAAGTTCCCGACATCGTCGTGATCGTGGATCAGCGTCGGGAATATAATGCAGTTCAAGAATGCCAGAAACTGGGAATTCCCATCGTTGCGCTGCTGGATACAAACTGCGACCCGGATGTAGTAGATATTCCTGTTCCAGCCAATGATGATGCCATCCGCTCCATTAAGCTAATAGTGGGTAAGTTGGCAGACGCTATCTATGAAGGTCGTCACGGTCAGCTAGACGCAGAAGCAGAAGAGGATTACGAAGATTACGAAGGCGCTGAAGACGATATCGAATACGAGGAAATCGACTCGGTTCCTGATGAAGAGGAAGAAGAAACCGAGGGATAATTCAGCGTTAGAAACATCAATTCTTAGTTAGGAACTGAGGAAATGGCGGAAATATCTGCAAAACTCGTGAACGAGCTGCGCCAAAAAACTGGTGTCGGCATGATGGACTGCAAAAAAGCGCTAAAAGAAACCGATGGCGATATGGACAAAGCCATTGAATGGCTGCGTCAAAAGGGAATGGTTAGCGCTGGGAAAAAAGGCGATCGCCAAGCCTCAGAAGGACTGGTCGGCAGCTACATCCATACCGGAGGTCGAGTCGGCGTCCTGGTGGAAGTGAACTGCGAGACAGACTTTGTCGCCCGCAACGAAGCCTTCCAAACTCTGGTGCGGAACATAGCCATGCAGATTGCAGCTTGCCCCAACGTTGAATACGTGAAGGTTGGCGACATTCCCGCTCAAATCGTTGAGAAGGAAAAAGAAATCGAAATGGGGCGGGATGACCTAGGCAACAAGCCACAGAACATCAAAGAAAAGATTGTTCAGGGTCGAATTGACAAACGCCTGCAAGAGTTGAGCTTGGTCGATCAGCCCTACATTCGTGACCAAAGTATCACGGTGGAAGAGTTGATCAAGCAAAATATTGCGACGCTAGGTGAAAACATCCAAGTCCGTCGCTTCGTCCGATTTATTCTCGGTGAAGGACTGGAAAAGAAAGAAAGCAATTTTGCTGAGGAAGTTGCAGCTCAAATGGGCGGCAATTAATCAGCAAGTTTTCTGGCTGAATCGCTAGGAAGGACAGGTTTCCATGATGGAAACCTGTCTTTTTTTATCTTTATTTTCAGGAGATTTTCAGCGCTTGTAGGCACGATATCCCCATTCTATATATCTCAACAAATTAACACCTTGGAAACCCTTTATAAAGACAGAAACACTAAAAGCAGAAAAACTTTTTGTTTTGGTGGAATTCTTAACATCCTCCTTAGGAGTGTTGCCTCGATCCTTGTGCTAGACTTTTGAGCGCGAGCAGATTAAGGGGACACTGCGAAACACCGTTGAGGAGTGCAAACTCACTAGAAAAGTAACGAAATTTTTTAGCCCCTAAATAGACAAGAATTGTATCTTGGAGTTCAGGATCGAGCTGACTATTTGCCAGTAATACAGCGCTACGAAAGGGACATTTAGCTGGTGCGGGAAATCCTTTTAGGGTATTCAATCCTATAGATAATCTACTTCTGATAGTTCCAGAAAAAAGGAAGGATCGTAATGGAAATCAATTTACAAGTGCCAGGGATTAATATAACTAGCTTGAAAGAAGCACCCATTCATAATGCTAGTAAAGTTCAGCCTCACGGAATAATTTTCGTTCTCGCAGAACCTGAGTTAACAATATTACAAGTTAGCAGCAATATATCCACAGTTTTCGGAATCTCCCCCGAAAATATGCTGCAAAAGAAATTAGAAGAAGTTCTCGACCCATTCCAAGTAGACAGAATTAAAGCAGGACTATTAGAAGAAAATCTTGATTTTATCAACCCTATCAAGATTTGGGCTAGAAGAAAAGGCGATGAGTATTTAGTCTTTGATGGCATTTTCCACCGGAATGCAGATGGATTTTTAATTTTGGAATTAGAACCTGCGATTTCCCAAGAAAATATCCCCTTCTTAAGCTTTTATCATCTAGCCAGAGCCTCGATCAACCAGTTAGAAAAAACATCAACTCTGGGTGATTTTTGTCAGATTATTGTGAAAGAGGTGCGAAAAGTCACCGGATTTGACAGGGTGATGCTATATAAGTTTGATGACGATGGGCATGGATCTGTCCTCGCTGAAGAAAAACTAGAAAGTATGGAGCCTTACTTAGGTCTCCACTTCCCAGAATCAGATATTCCTAAACCAGCTAGAAAGTTATTTACCTCGAATTGGATCAGGTTAATCCCGGATGCCACTTCTCAATCTGCTGAACTTTTTCCGATTCTTAATCCAGTTAATCAGCGTCCGCTTGATTTAACGAACTCTATTCTTAGAAGCGCGTCTCCTTGTCATATCCAGTACTTGCACAATATGGGTGTGGGTGCTTCTCTGACAATTTCTTTGATGAAAGATCAAAAACTTTGGGGACTGATTGCTTGCCATCATCAGTCCCCAAAGTATGTTTCTTATGAGCTGCGGAAAGCTTGCGAATTCTTGGGGCGCGTCATCTTTTCAGAAATATCAACCAGAGAAGAAACTGAAGATTACGGCTATCGCATGAAGCTGGCATATATCCAATCAGCCTTGGTTGAATATATGTCTCAAGAAGAAAACTTTATTGATGGTTTAGTTAAACACCAACCGAATCTGCTGGAGCTTGCTAACGCTAAAGGTGCTGCCGTGTGCTTTGGCGGGGATTGCACGATGGTTGGTGAGACTCCCACAGAAGAAGAACTCAACTTTTTAGTCCAATGGCTAAAGAATAACGTCGAGGAAGAAGTCTTCTATAGCGATTCCTTACCTCAGATTTATCCAGATGCAGAAAGTTTCAAAAACGTTGCCAGTGGCTTATTAGCGATTCCGATTTCTAAGAATAACTATGTTTTTTGGTTTCGACCGGAAGTGATTCAAACCGTGAATTGGGGTGGCGATCCGAATAAGGCGTTTGAAGTAAACCAGTCAGAGGGAAATATTCGTCTGTGTCCTCGCAAATCATTTGAGCTGTGGAAAGAAACGGTTCGCTTAACGTCTTTACCCTGGAAACAGGTAGAAATTAAAGCCGCACTTGAACTCAGAAAGGCAATTATTAACATTGTGCTGCGCCAAGCTGATGAACTTGCCCAATTAGCTCAAGATTTAGAACGTTCCAATGCTGAGCTGAAAAAGTTTGCTTACGTCGCCTCCCATGACTTGCAAGAGCCACTCAATCAGGTAGCGAACTACGTACAACTTTTGGAGATGCGCTATCTAGAGCAACTCGACGAAGACGCGAAGGAATTCATTGGCTTCACTGTTGAGGGAGTCAGCTTAATGCAGACGCTAATTGATGACGTGCTGGCATACTCTAAGGTGGATATGCAGGCTATCGAGTTTGAAATGACAGGGGTGGACACGGCTTTAGACCGCGCCTTGGCTAATTTGCGAGGACGCATCTCGGAAACGGGAGCTGCGATCGCTCACGATCCCTTGCCGACGGTTATGGCAGATAGCACCCAGTTGATGCAACTGTTCCAGAACCTGATTGGCAATGCTATCAAGTTCCGCAGCGAGCAACCGCCAGAAATCCATGTAGGAGCTTCTCGACTAGAGGATGCGTGGCTATTCTCAGTACGGGATAACGGGATTGGCATCGATCCGCAGTTTAGCGATCGCATTTTTGTTATCTTTCAGCGTCTGCATACGCGGGATGAGTATCAAGGTACAGGAATGGGTTTAGCCATTTGCAAAAAGATTGTTGAGTGTCACCGAGGGCGCATCTGGGTCGAGTCCCAATTAGGTCAGGGTGCAACATTCTACTTTACGATTCCAGTAGGGGGACGCGATCGTGAGCGTAGAAACGGAAGAAAACCACAAAACAATCTTTTTAGTCGAGGACAATAAAGCCGATATCCGCTTAATCCAAGAAGCCTTAAAAAATAGCTCGCTTCCACACCAAGTCGTGACAGTCAGAGATGGTGTGGATGCGATGGCTTTCTTGCGCCAAGAGGGCGAGTATGCTGATGCACCTCGCCCTGACCTGATTTTGCTGGATTTGAACTTGCCGAAGAAGGATGGTCGAGAAGTCTTGGCGGAAATTAAAGCCGACCCCAAGCTGAAACGCATCCCAGTAGTAGTGCTGACAACTTCTAAAAATGAAGATGATATTTTCCACAGCTATGACTTGCACGTAAATTGCTACATCACCAAATCCCGCAACCTCAGCCAGCTCTTTAAAATTGTTAAAGGAATTGAAGAGTTTTGGCTGGAAACTGTTACCCTGCCATCGGAATGATGACAAGAAATTTTCGTATCTTGTTAAAATGCAAGCAGTTGCCGAGCGGGAACAGGAGGGGAGGGGAGATCCCAGAAAATTATGCCTGGAAGCTCAATAAAAATCTTGTTGATTGAGGATAACTTGGCAGAAGCCAGATTCCTGCAAGAGCTTCTGAAACAAGCCAAGTTCAAACAGTTTAGTCTGGTGCATGTCAAACGATTGAGGGAAGCGCTCAATCGACTCAATGAAGATTGCTTTGATGTAATTTTGTTGGATCTGACCCTACCTGACAGTGAAGGTTTGTGTTCTCTAGCTCCCCTAAACAGCCACGCTTCTGGCTTACCGATTGTTGTGCTGACAAATACGAATGACGATGAATTAGCGATAGAAGCAGTCCGACAGGGGGCACAAGATTATCTGGTTAAGCGCCAAGTTAATGTAGAGGTGCTAGTGCGCTCTTTGTGCTATGCAATTGAGCGAAAGCAGGTTTCGGAAACATTACGAACAGTTAATGAGGCGTTAGAAATCCGAGTTCAGGAACGAACGGCTGAGCTAGTGAAAGCCAAAGAAATCAATCAGTCTAAATCTGAATTTGTTTCCATGCTTTCTCACGATTTCCGCAATCCCCTGAATAGGATTCTCCTTTCTGCTGGATTGCTCCAAGACTACGATCAAAAACTGAGCGATGAGAAAAAAAATACTCATCTCAAACTGATTCGTTCAGCAATTAAAAATTTGGCTCAGCTATTAGATGAAATTACGTTTATCGGGAAAGCTGATTCAGGGCAACTTCAGTGCCAACTGATTCCCCTTGATTTGAAATCATTCTGTCACAAATTGGTCGAAGAGTTGCAACTCTTTACACTTGACAAATATCAACTTATTTTCACTTGTCAAGAGGACTTGGGAGAGGCGTTATGGGATGAAACCCTACTGCGGCATATTTTAGATAATTTACTCGCTAACGCGATTAAGTATTCACCGGAAGGCGGCACAGTGCGTTTTGAACTAAGAAGCCACGAGAAAACAGTCATCTTTCAGATTCAAGATCAAGGAATTGGCATTCCCAAAGAAGATCAACCTCGGCTGTTTCATCCTTTCAATCGTGCTAGAAACGTCGGCACAATTCCTGGCACTGGGTTGGGGTTAGCGATGGTCAAAAAGTGTGTGGAGGCACATGGGGGCGAGATTTCAATGATGAGTGAAGTCGGAGTCGGCACGAGTTTTACGGTGACGCTGCCGTTGATTGGAGAAGCAGCGTTATCAGAATAGAAGCGGCTAAATCGGTGAATTTCAGCGAACCGACAGGGAGGGAAATGGAGAATCGGTAGCTTTTTTGCCACGCCCTGACACTACTGCCTATCTATATGCACGCCGTTTCACGAATAAATTATCACAAAGGCAATCGCTTTAAAGCTCTTTAGTAAGCATTTCAAAGGTTATAGGGGAGTAGGGGATCGACGGCAAGGACAGGGGCAATTAGATGCTCTTTGATACCAGGGAAGTGGTTTAGGGTCGATCTCAAAGTTAGTTCTACATCGCGTTATTATGAGTCGTTAGTCAATAGGGATTCGTCTGTTGCTCCTGACCGATAGACGAATAACCGAATGACCGAATGACGAGGAATCGGTATTCTAAAGTAGGGAAGTACATCTGTACGCCCGTACCGTCCCGATTGACAGATGTAAGCAGC
Organism: Trichocoleus sp. DQ-U1; assembly: GCF_039961925.1. Classification (NCBI taxonomy): domain Bacteria; kingdom Bacillati; phylum Cyanobacteriota; class Cyanophyceae; order Leptolyngbyales; family Trichocoleusaceae; genus Trichocoleus; species Trichocoleus sp. DQ-U1. Next base: position 22,249 of record NZ_JAMPKB010000072.1, read on the forward strand.
AATGGCGAGAAGAGTAGAGGAAATTGAGCGGGATATGGCAGCGCTGGAAGAAGCAATCAAAGCGATCGCTATAGAATTCCACGATACCTACAACGATTATCTGACTGCCTTAGGACAAGCCATGCGGCAGCAGTTGATCGTGGCGAGTTATTATCTTTGCACCCAAGTCTATCCGGAAGCGTTTCTGAGTCTGTCTCTTAGAGAACGACAACAATTGCAACAGAACCTTCAGCAACAGGCAAGGCTTGCTCAACCCCAACTGCGAAACCTTGAAAGAAGCCGTCCCGCGGAAACATCGCGCGGGGGACTATCCCAAGAACCCTCTCAAGAAGAGGATTTCCCTACCCCGACTGATGACTTAGCCATCGAGATGCTAGCACCACAAGAAACTCTCGACACCCCAAGTCTCAATAGCGATCGCGATCGCTCAACCAGTCGCTTTACCTTTTCTAACGTCCCGACAAACAATCCAGAGGATTTGGCTCGATGGCAGGAAGCGGTGGAAAACACCATGAGCGAAACCTTGCTCGCTCTTTCTTGCCAAAGCAATCGTCTACTACAGGAAGTGGGGATATTACCAAAAAACTTTCCGGAAGCTGTTCTGGAAGCTGCTGTTAGAGCGGAGCCATCTGGTGAGCCTGTGGTGGGACGCCCCAATCTTTTAAAATTTGTGGTTCAAATAGAAAATGAGCCGGTAGAAACGTCAAATCTCCCGACTTTACAAAACTCTCCTTTAATACCGATTATCGCCATCCATCTGCGGTTATCTGAGATTGAATTTGCTGATTCAACGGTAATGGCAGGGCGCAATCAGATTCGGAACCTCAGCTCACGGCTTAGCACCCTGCGCCGAGAATTTCAGAAGAAGCAACGAGAGCGCACTGTGGCTGCGGCAGCAGCGGCTTGGCGTGCCTGTTGGTTTGAAGAATAATGGGAATCGTCGTAAGGATTGACAATATCCGGGTGAGGACGGCTATTGGCGGGTAATCAGCCATTCGCTACTAGCAATTAACAAAAAAGGGGAGAGAAGATGCAAATAGAATCACCGGATTGGCTGCGATTGCAGAAAGCCCTTTCAGTCGAGGCAGAGCGGGGCTTTACAGACTTAATGGGGAAACAATATCGTTTCAGTGAATTCTTAAGTCTGGAGTTCGGAAAAACCCCATCTTTTTTGCCGCTGATAGAGCGACATCGGTGGCAAGAGATGGCGTCTCAGTTTGCCCGTTACCCGAACCTCACCCTCTCCCAGCGACAACACTTGGTCTTGGAAACGCGCCGATTTCTCCATCAGATGCAACAAGTCATGGAGAGGCAAGCGCGATCGCGATCGCATCAGCGAAATGAAGACAATCAGCAGCAAGTAGAGACAATTAAATCGCCCCCATCCCCCGATACTCAAGCCCCGCGCACCACGCCCCTCGTCCAGTCCAACGCAGCGATTTCTCTTGACCAACCGCTGACCAGTTTGCCAGATGTGGGAGTTAGAAAAGGCGGGTATTTAGCCAAGCTGGATCTGCATACGGTGCGGGATATCCTCTTTTATTACCCCCGCGACCACATTGACTATGCGCGTCAGGTGAATATCTCTGAGCTGGAATCGGGTGAAACGGTGACACTGATAGGAACGGTGAAGCGCTGTACCTGCTTTAGTAGCCCAAAAAACAAGAAATTAACCATAATGCAGGTGGTGCTGAAAGATCGCACGGGTCAAATCAGCCTCAGCCGCTTTTTTGCCGGTTCTCGCTACAGCAATCGCGGCTGGCAAGAAGGGATAAAAAATCGATATCCCCAAGGCGCAGTCGTGGCGGCTTCTGGCTTGGTGAAAAAAAGTCAATATGGTCTGACTTTGGACGATCCACAACTGGAAGTTTTGGCAAACCCTGGAGACCCGATTGACTCCCACACCATTGGTCGAGTCGTGCCAGTGTATCCCTTAACAGAGGGCGTGGCGGCAGATATGGTGAGACAGGCGGTCATTGCTGCTCTCCCCGCCGCCGCCCATCTGAAAGATCCTTTACCCACTGTTTTACGCGATGGGTATGGATTGATGAAGTTGTCGGATGCGATCGCAAACATCCATTTTCCCGCCGACAGCGCTGCCAAGGAAGCCGCCCGTCGCCGTTTAGTCTTCGATGAGTTTTTCTACCTTCAGCTGGGTTTCCTCCTCCGTCGCCAAGCCCAACGTCAAAAGCAATCCAGCGCTATCTTGGCTCCCAGAGGGAAGCTGATTGAACAATTCCACCAAGTTTTGCCCTTTCGATTAACAGGTGCCCAACAGCGGGTACTCAACGACATCCTCAACGATTTGCAATCATCCACCCCGATGAATCGGTTGGTGCAAGGCGATGTCGGTTCTGGTAAAACTGTCGTAGCAGTCATTGCTATCCTCGCCGCGATTCAATCCGGCTACCAAGCGGCGCTAATGGCTCCCACTGAAGTTTTGGCAGAACAGCACTATCGCAAGTTAGTCAGTTGGTTTAATCTTCTGTACTTACCCGTAGAACTGCTGACGGGTTCCACCAAAACTGCCAAACGCCGCCAAATTCATGCCCATCTAGAAACCGGCGAACTGCCTCTATTAGTAGGGACTCATGCTCTGATTCAAGAGAAAGTCAATTTTCATAAGCTGGGGTTAGTGGTAATTGACGAACAGCACCGCTTTGGAGTCGAACAACGGGCGTTGTTGCAGCAAAAAGGCGAACAACCCCATGTATTAACCATGACCGCCACGCCAATTCCCCGCACCTTGGCGCTGACAGTTCATGGGGATTTGGATGTGAGCCAGATTGATGAGATGCCACCGGGTCGGCAAGCAATTCATACGACCGTACTCACGGGCAAAGAACGCACCAATGCCTACGATCTAATCTGCCGCGAAGTTGCTCAAGGGCGTCAAGCTTATATCGTCTTGCCCCTGATTGAAGAATCGGAAAAATTGGATGTGCGTTCGGCAGTGGAGGAGCATCAGCGCCTCTCAGAAAGTATTTTCCCTCAGTTCCAAGTCGGATTACTGCACGGACGCATGACTTCAGCGGAAAAAGATGAGGCAATTACCCGGTTCCGCGATAATCAGACTCAAATCATTGTTTCCACCACGGTGATTGAAGTGGGCGTGGATGTGCCGAATGCAACGGTGATGATGATTGAGAATGCCGAACGCTTTGGCTTATCGCAGTTACACCAGTTGCGGGGGCGCGTTGGTCGCGGTGCTGCTCAATCTTTCTGCCTTCTAATGAGCAGCACCAAAACCGCAGATGCTCGTTACCGGCTCAATGTATTAGAACAATCCCAAGACGGCTTTTTTATTGCAGAGATGGATATGCGGCTGCGCGGTCCCGGTCAAGTGCTAGGAACTCGCCAGTCTGGGGTACCAGATTTTGCCTTGGCGAGTTTGGTGGAAGATCAGGAAGTATTGAATATCGCGCGGGATGCCGCCGAGAAAGTGATGGCACAAGATGCCAACTTAGAGCGATCGCCCTTATTAAAAGCTGAGTTAGATTATCGTTACCAGCGCTTAATGGGCGGGGCAATCTTAACATGATTGACCGCGATCGCTGATTCAAATAACTGCTTCCTTTCTCTAGAAGGGTTGTTGGCTGTGAATGCCTGTGATAAACTTAAAAACCTAAGGGCGATTAGCACAGTGGTAGCGCACTTCCTTCACACGGAAGGGGTCACTGGTTCAAATCCAGTATCGCCCATTTAACAAATGTACAATGACTAATTATTTGTCATCAGTGACAGATTGTTGTCTCTGAGACGAATTATATGTCATCAAGACAAATGAATATCATTGTTGCAAGGACTATCTATCTAGATAGTGTGATGTAGAATTCTGACTACTATCCCATCCCAAATAGCGAAAGGGTTTTCAGGCTTGAGTCGATTTTTCTCTACCTAACGTTGTCAAAGCAGCATCGGCACAAGCTAAGCTAGCCAACCTAGCCCCTACCACTACAACACTCATCATCGATTTGAAGTCGCGGCAAGTCTAGCGTCTCTTGTTGAAAAACTGTGGGCAGAGGCTTGGGAAAGCGAGAGTGTTTTAATATCCTAGCAGCAGCGATCCGAACATACAGCAGATTGCAGGTATATAGAGTACATTGAGGTCAGTGCATGAACAGGTAGAATGAAACCTTACTCCATCGACTTTCGAGAAAAAGTAGTCAAAGCATACGAACAAGAAA
>NZ_JAMPKB010000073.1:0-26283 GCF_039961925.1 Trichocoleus sp. DQ-U1
AAAATGGTTGATACTTTGCTTGCTACTGCACTTGATTTAGTCAATCCAAAACACCTACGCAACTGGTTCACAAACTGCTGCTACTGTACTTCATGAACTTGCAATCTGCTGTATCTTGGAGAAGCTTTGAAAGTGGAACTGAACATTAATCCAATTCAGTTCCCAGATTTTGATTTTATGGGAATCGATGCAGAGATTCAACATCAGCAAGAGGTATATACAAGAACTAAAAAAGAAAGTAGAGTTAAAAGCCGTTGCTGTAAATCTGATAAAGTTTATCAAGTCGATGTTGAATATGAGGATAAGCGCGAATTTTACGAAATTGATTTGCGCCAAACATTAGAGGCAATTAAACTAAAGATAGATCAGCAAGTGTCTAGAAACCAAGAGCTTTTACAACGAGTTATTGAAAAGCAAGTGAAAGCAGATTTTAGAAGTGCAGAAAAGCAAATCAATAACTACATCAACAGGTTTCAAACTGATTTTGACCGCTTGCTAAGGGAGCGGAAGATGCGAGGAGCAGAGACTGATCAGATTCGTGCAAGGCTTGAGTCTCAGAAAGCCCAAATGAATGAATATCTGCGTGAATTGACCTCTATTCGAGCATCATTGGATAATTGGAAACCAGTGCAGACAATCAAATCCTCTGCTAGACTACTCGCTTAAATCAAGAGGAGCGAGTAGCGCTCTTCGCCCCTTTCCTCACCTTTTAACTTGCGGACTTTTTAACTAGCTGGTAAGTCCGCAAACACCTTCTCTACTAGCTGTCGCGCTTTAGCGTCCAAGAGGTTCCAGTCTACATCGCCAGTGTCCTCTTCAATTAAGCTAGTATCAATCTCAATTTCCTGATTTTCTGGGTGAGCGATCGCTTGCGTGTAATTGCGAAAACAGACTTGATAACAAAGTTCCCACAAATCAACAGTAACTTGCTGGTCTTGATGCTTCAAACAAAGTAGATAACCAGGATAGGGATTAGGCATTGCTACCAATGCTTGTTCTATCTCCGCAGCTTCCTCTGGAGAAGCAGATGCAAGCTGTTCTCTTAATAACGTAAAAGTGGTTTTAGTTTCCTCCGGCGTCCCCTCAGGCCAAATCAACACATCTTGGTAAGTTCCCTTCCAGCTTGATTGGTCTAGCTGTTTGCGAATCTGGTCGATGATTCGGATAAAAGCTGGTTGCATGAGCAATTCAGCTTGCTCCCAACTCGTAATATTTGTGAACTTTGGCATCATTTTTATCTTATAAAATTGAAAAAAATGTGATAGAAAAAACTTAAGGTTTAGGTGAAGATGGTGACGAGGCTGGAGCTTCTCGCTGTACCGTTTCGACTTGACTAACTTGAAAAATCAAGGTAAAAGGTTGACCCATCTTTTTGGCAACAAATTCTTCCAACAATCGCACTTGTTTAGGAGTTAAAACTTGCTCAGCGCGAACAGTAAGATAAACTTTAGGGGGGTTTGTTAACCAGTTGGACTCAGTTTTAACCAGTTCTACTCGCTGAAAAGTAATCGTATTCTTCAGTAGCGCCTGCTTCAAACTTGCTTCTAGTCGGGCTTGCCGGAGTAATTCTACAAAACTGATCCCTAAAGGAATCAAGAGAATCGCCGTCAAGGCAAGCGTCCAACTTAGGGCTTTCCTCGCTTTCGCTAAAGGGGTGTAGCCGGACAATAAAAAAGTCAGCATACAGGCAAGGGTAATCCCCAGCAAGTTCGTCATGTACAGCAGCGCTGCACCCAGACTCAGCGACCAATTCGCTTGGGCAAGCCCCAAACCAATGACACAAACCGGAGGCATCAGCGCCACAGCGATCGCTGTCCCCGCCAAAGTCCCAGAAATTTTGGGCTGCACTTTCGCAAAGCCACTAATGCCTCCAGCGACTACAGCAATTCCCAAATCGAGTAGAGTCGGTCTAGAGCGAGACAGCACTTCGCTGCCAAATTCTGGGAGTCCGACAAAGGAACCCAGAAGCATCGCTAAAACAATCGCCAGACACGTCCCCACGATGACCGCAACCAACCCTTTGCGAAACAGAATCACGTCGCCTTCTAAAGCGGCAAAGGCTAATCCGCGAATGGGGAACATCAACGGGGCAACGATCATCGCACCAATAATGACAGCCGCACTGTTAGTTAACAATCCCAAAGTAGCGATCGCGCAGGAACCAATAATCAACACGATGTAGTTCAAATCCATCGTAGATTCTTCCAACAGCCCCTCTCGCTGCACGCCTAACTCCTGCTGTGCCTTTCGTCGCCATCGCCGATATTTCGACCACTTCCAATGAATATTTTTTAGCAAATGAAAATAATACCCTAAAATTCTATCTGAAGCCTGATAAAAGCTCCGCTTGATGCTCAATATTCACAATGATCGCAATCCCTCCGCAAAATTTAGCTACTTCTCTGGGTGGAAATCAGCAGTGAATTATCGGTGTTTACAGGCAAGCTTCCCGAACGCTTCACACCCCAATCTGAAAAAATTAGTGAAATCTTTGACAAACTCTGCGGATTCGTTGGGTTTATCCGAGTGGTATTAATATTGAGCGTACATTCTTTTTTCGGCAGGTCGCACCATGATCGGGCGTTTATTAGACCAGCGTTACCAAGTTGTCCAAGCCTTGGGGGCCGGTGGATTCGGAAAAACCTACATCGCCAAAGACACCCGCCGTCCTGGTGCCCCAACTTGTGTTGTCAAGCACCTCAAGCCTGCTAGTAGCGACCCTCATTTTTTGGAAACGGCTAGACGGTTATTCACTAGCGAAGCCGAAACTCTAGAACAACTGGGAAATCACGACCAAATTCCTAGATTATTAGCCAACTTTGAAGAAAACCAAGAATTTTACTTGGTACAAGAGTTCATCGATGGGCATCCCCTCAGCGCCGAACTCTCACCCAGTTATCGTTGGGAAGAAGGTCAAGTCATCCAGATGCTGCAACAAGTCTTAAGCGTTTTGGAATTTGTCCACTACAACGGCGTCATCCACCGCGACATCAAACCAGACAACTTAATCCGACGCAACTCAGATAGCAAGCTAGTTTTAGTTGACTTTGGCGCAGTCAAGCTACTGCGAACTCAAACACTCATCAATCAAGCACAAGCCAGTGCCACCGTTGCCATTGGCACTCCCGGCTATATGCCAACCGAACAAGCGCAAGGCAGACCCCGCCCCAATAGCGATATTTATGCTTTGGGTATGATTGGCATCCAGGCACTGACGGGATTGATGCCGCTACAATTGCACGAAGATCCCCAGACAGGCGAGATTCTCTGGCAGCATCTAGTGGCGGTCAGTCCAGGGTTAGCAGGTTTTTTAACAAAAATGACCCGCTACCACTTCAAAGACCGCTATCAGTCAGCGACGGAAGCACTACAGGAATTGCAACAGCTAATCTATGGCAGTAGACAGCCAGGAGTAGGGGTTGGGTATCCACCCATTGAGTACGCGCCCTCTCCCCCAGCGCCGCCAACTCCACCGTCTGAACAGAAAACCCTTCCGGTCGTTCCTCCCCAACCCACGCCACAACCTACTCAACAACCAATTAGTCAAGAGTACAATCCGCCTGTTGTTGCTCCCTCGTCTAATAAATTTCCCCTAGCGATGGGGATCGGGGTAGCTATTTTGGTATTTGCGGTAGGGGGGGCTATTGCTCTTTATCAATCCCAACCCAAGAGTAATGGAGGGTCTAAGAGCAATCCGAATGAAGTGGTAGACAAAGTACAAGAGACTTGCAAAGTTTCGGATGGGCCATTAAATGTACGTTCTAGCCCTAACGCTTCGGTAGTAGGTAGCGTCAAACAAGGGACGATTTTATCTGTTACCGGCACTGCACGAAATGGTTGGGTGCCGATTAGTTCGCCGCTCAAGGGATGGGTATTTAGAAAATATATCGATTGTGGCTCATCGGCCTCAACGCCTACCAAGCCCACTCCAACAACGACTGCCAAACCCTCTCCAGAAACGCCGAAACCTACCGTCGATCGGGGGCGGGAGATCATCTCCCAAGCGACGGAAAAATTTCAAGCGGGAGATTTCGACGGCGCGATCGCTCTCGTTAGATCCATTCCCGCTAACAGTTCTGCTTACGGACAAGCGCGGGAAGCGCTGCAAGAGTGGTCTTTGAACTGGTCAGTTGCACAAGGGATATATCGGGATTCCCAAAGAGCTTTCGAGCAAGGTCGGTGGCAAGATGTAATTGCCGCTGCAAACGACCCTGGACTTCCCCAAATCCGGTATTGGCAAGATCGGTTACGCCAATTAGCTGCACAAGCCGAGCAAAAACAGAACGAACAAACACCGTCTCCCAGCCCCAGCGAAAGCCCCAGCGAGAGTCCTAGTCCCACTGAAAGCCCTAGCCCGATTCAGAGTCCGAGTGAAAGCCCTAGCCCCACGGAGAGTCCGGCAACTGAGCCTTCCTTGTGACGACACTCAGATAAGTGCTAAGCGATCGCTTTCCGCTCAAATCGGGCACATTTCCCTACTTGCTCTCATCGGGAGGTGGAGGGAAAGGCACCAGCGCCACTTGGAAGAAATAAACGCGACCGCAATATTGCGACCTGTTAGAACAGATCGTTTCTATCGCCACATTATTGACATTAGTAACATCAAATGACATGGAATCTTTCTGCCCAGGAGCAATCGTGCGAGAATGCTTACGCTGTCCATCTAAATAAATATTGACCGTGGTGGGAGGACTACCGCTGTCGTTATCCCGCATTCCATATTCCAAATTCAGAGTTTGGAAGTAAGTGTCATAACCCTCCGGCATGATTCTACAGGTCATCGACACAAAAGCGTTGCCTGGAGCCAGACTGAGACGGCTGGTGTAGACGGCTCTACCGACAGCAACATCTGACTTATAGGGACGCCAACGACCAGGGCCAGTACTCACACATTTAGTCTCTGGTAGAGAGACTGTACGCCGTGCCTGTACAGCTTGATTGCCCAGAGTCGCCAAGACAAAGGACAGCAGCCCGCCAACAAGAAGTTGACTGATCAACTTGGTTTTTTGCATGGAGAGATCGCCAAGTTAAAAGGTAACAATCTTTACTAATGATACCGAATCCCCATCCCCTGAATTGGCACCGACTCCAATAATAATCAGAATGCGAGCGTTTGGGTTAGAGAAAGCGCGATCGCGATGGGCTGACTGACAAATCAGATCGGACTAAAGGCGAGATCCCGGACTTCTCTAAGAATTCCGGGATCTAAACCGCTGGCATCTCACCACTCAAATAAGACTGCAATATAAAATGCCTGCAATCCAAACCCCCAAAAGACAGCTCTAGTGGGTGCTAAATATCCTAGCGGCAGCAGCAACACCGGCACCGGGAGTAAAGCCTTCGTATCCGACTTCTCGCAGTGTCGCTTCCAAAGCGGCAACGGCAGCGAGAATATCGCGATCGCTCACAAAACCCAAGTGACCAATCCGGAAGATTTTTCCTTTGAGATGGTCTTGTCCGCCAGCCAGGACAATGTCGAACCGCTTTTTCATCACGCTACGGATTTGCTCGGAATCCACCCCAGTCGGTGCCACAGCGGTAATCGCCGGACTGCCTGCACCTTCAGGCGCAAACAGCGGCAACGAGAGCGCATTCATCGCCTCGCGGGTCGCCGTCATCAGCCGTTGGTGACGGGCAAAAATCGACTCCAAACCCTCGGCTTTCATCATTTTCAGGGCAACGTGCAGCCCCACAAATAAGTTCACCGGAGGGGTAAAGGGAGTGGTGTTTTTGGTGGCATCTTTGCGGTACTTGCCCAAATCCAAGTAGTAGCGGGGCAACTTAGCCGTTTTGTAAGCTTCCCAAGCTTTCGGGCTGACAGAGACAAACGCGAGTCCTGGGGGAATCATGTAACCTTTTTGGGAGCCAGACCCCACCACATCAATGCCCCATTCATCAATCGGCAGATTCACCGCTCCCAAGCTGGTAACAGCGTCAACGATCATTAAAGCTTCACCGTGGGCTTTAACATGACGATTGATCGTTTCCAGGTCGTTGAGAACGCCAGTGGATGTCTCGCTATGGGTGACAATGACCGCTTTGATTTGTTTATCTGTATCGGCTTCGAGTTTTTCCCGGAATTGTTCTGGGTCGAGGGCTTGACCCCACTCAGCTTTTACCGTATCAACATTCAGACCGAAAGCTTGGCTAAGTTCCGCCCAGCGATCGCCAAATTTGCCATTACAGCCAACCAAAACGCGATCGCCTGGACTCAGGAAGTTAATGATGCCAGCTTCCATCGCCCCCGTGCCACTGGCAGTTAACATCAGCACGTCATTCTCGGTTTGGTGCAACCATTTCAGGTTTTGCGTCACCTCAGCCATCAGTTTGCTAAATTCACTGCTGCGGTGCCCAAATGGATGCTTGGCTAAGGCGAGTAATACCTGTTCCGGCACGGGTGTCGGGCCGGGAATCATCAACATTAACTTATCGTCCATCGATCTGTCCTTAAACTTGAAGAGCGCATACTCCAGAATCGCATATCTTTTCCAATCCATTCACCAATTAGCAATCAGCTTTTTAGCTTTTCGGAGTAATTGAGTAATCGATAGTCAGTAGTGGGTAATCGGTTTACAGTCTCTTTACGAGCTAGTACTGACAAGTAAGGAGTTAATAACTACTAAAAGATTGACAAAAAGCCAAATCTTTACTCTAATTTCTCCGGTGGAATTTTTCTTAAAAAAGCGGGAAGGTCTACCTGTAAATGTTTGTTGGGTTGAGGGGACGGTAAAGGAGTTCGGTTGATTGGCTGAGGAATCTCAGCCACAGTTGGGGGTTCTATTGCCATCAGCAGTTCTTCCAGATCCTCAGGGCTATCTGCTAGCACTCGTTGCAAGAAATCCTTTAGTTTTTGAGCGCTGCGAAGGCTAGCATTGCAACGGTCTTTCCAATACTGGATGGCGGCTTCGTACTCATTTGCTTGCTGGGCTTGCATGAGAATTTGCTCTTGCAGGGTCGCGGTGTGAGTTTCTAATTCGGTTGTCTGGGCTTGATAGCGATCGCGCGACTCTGCTAAGTCGTGGCAAGCTTGTTGTAATCGAGCCTGAATTTTAGCTTGCTTGTCTAGCTGGTTTTCTAGGTCTTTAATCTGTCCGTGGAGAGCTTGAATGGTTGCATCCTGTTCACCAACCAAGTCTTCAGTCTCGGAAAGGTTTGCCAACAGTTGTTGCTGTTCTTCCAAAGTTTCGTTGGCTTCTTGGAGTTGATCTTCTAGCTGATTGATAACTGTAGCGCGATCGCTACATCGACGGTAAAGCGCCTGCATTTGCTGCTCCTGCTCTAGCGCCTGCACCTCCAAACGCCTCACTACAGTTCGAGCTTCCAGAATTTGAAATTCTAGCTCCTGCACTCGTTGTTGCTGGCCTTCTAAGGCTGTTTGTCGGTTCGCTAGCTCTTGTTCCAGCAGCGTTTGACTGTTTTGGATAGTCTGCCGGCTCTGAGCCAGCTGCCTCCGCAAACGTCCTAATTCCCCTTGCTGTGCCTCAGCTAAAGTTTCAATCGTCGCTAACAATTCTTGAACCGTTTCCTCTTTGAGAACCGCTTGCGATTGATGATTCTCTAGCGCTTGCTGCTGCTCGAAAAGCTGTTGCTTGAATTGATCGAGCGCCCGCTGTTGAAGATTCGCAGCTTCCTCTGTCGATGCCAGCTGAGTTTCTAAAAGATGTTGCTCGCTCAGTTGGAGCCTCAACTCACTCACACAAGCTTGGGATTCCTCCAACGCCTGCTCTAACTGATGAATGCGAGCTAACTGCTGTTCTTGCGAAGGCGATCGCGCCAATTCCAGCGGTTCTGGAGGCTCCAGTTCCCAAGATTGTCTTTGTGGATCTTGTTGCGGGGATAATTCGCTGGGGTGAGGCTGTGCAGAGGCAAGAGCATCCTTTGCCTCTGCGTCTGCTGAAGCTTCCTTTGAATTTAACCAAAAACGATCGGCTGAATCTGGTTCAGTCACTCCGAACCTCCCAGAAGTCAATAACGGTCTTGGAGCATCCAACAGCCATCTCGCATTTCCGAGTGATGAGTTAGCAGTTAGCAGTTCTCGGAGCGTTTATCACTGTTTATCACTTAAGTAAGTAGAAAGCATTGACCCTAATTTTAGGGCTTTCCGGCGATTTTTCTGTATTGAGGACGAAGCATCAGTGCCAGCATCTAGGCACAGAATTCAGGTATTTAACAATTCTGGCTTCGCCCCACACCCTTTCTAATCTCAATACCTTTTATACCTTGGGTTCTCGGTGTCCGGTGACAATATCTGGCGAAGGTGGTTGATCGAAGGCAATGTTATTCAGAGACCAACGGTAATCGATTGGTAAATTTGCTCGTTCGCAAGTTTGTTCGAGTTGCTTCTGTTGAGCCATTGCTTTGCGGAGAGTACCGATCAGCTGGTGAACTTGCTCCCGCACTGCCGGTTTTTGACTAACGGCGAACGAGGTGTGGCGTTCCAACACTTGCAGGAGTAATTCGTAGTGGATACGAGAGGGAAGAGGAATTGGCTCCATGAAACCTAATTTACCTATAGGGGTCAAGATATTGGGCAAGGATGAAGGCGGAAGGGGGAATGAAAAAGTTCTTTATTCAATCTTTCATCCTTCCTCCTCCCTCCTTTATCCTGCAAAAGGGTTTTCATTCTAGGAAAACAGCTTGGCGATGCCAACAGCAGGGTCGGACTGTTTCACCAAGGACTCACCAATCAGCACCGCATCAGCACCCGCTTGCACAACTAAGCGAAGGTCAGATGGCGTGTGCAGACCCGATTCGCTAACGACAGCGATCGCCCGATCGCGCAACTCGCTACCTCGCGCCGCTAAAATCTGGCAGGTTGTTTGCAAGTCTACGGAAAAATCTTCCAGATTGCGATTATTTATACCAACTAGGGTAACGCCTTCTAAGGATAATACTCGGTCTAATTCGTCCAGAGTATGCACCTCAATCAGCGGTGTCATCCCTAAAGCATTAGTAATTTTGACAAAGTATTGGAGGTCTTGATCGCTCAGAATTGCTGCAATCAAGAGAACGGCATCGGCTCCGTGGCGTCGGGCGAGATAAATTTGGTAAGGATAGATTAGAAAATCCTTACATAAAACGGGCAAGTCTAGGGCAGCGCGAACAGCCGTCAGATTTTCAAAACTCCCTTGAAAAAATTTTCGATCGGTCAAGACTGATAAACAGCTGGCTCCTCCTTGCTGGTAAGCAGTCGCGATCGCCACTGGGTCGAAATCTTCCCGAATCACACCTTTACTGGGAGAAGCCTTTTTGACTTCTGCAATCAAGGCAGGTTTTGTCTTCCCTTGCCGCAAAGCACCGATAAAATCACGAGGTGCAGGTGCAGACTGCACTTGACGCCGCAACTCCACTAAGGGCAGGCGTTCTCGCATCTGGTCAACTTCCGTTTCTTTTTGCCAGACAATTTCCTCCAGAATGTGGCGGGGTTTGGCATCAGGTACGGCAACCTGATAGCGTAAAGTGCTGATGGCAATCGATGGATTTGGGGGACGGCGGCGAATTTGCATATTTCCTAGTTTGGCACAATTATTCATGGGGAATGGGGGCTTAGTAGGGGTCATTTGTCAACGGTGATTCGTCATTCGTCACCAGCAATCGACGAATGACAAATCACGAATGACTCTTCTCCCTAATGAGAACCTACAGCCCGTTTGTAAGCTTCATCCAATACTTCTGAGAGGGTAGGATGTGCGTGGACAAAATATGCCAGAGTCTGGACAGAATTGCGTTGAGCGATCGCGTTTGCGGCTTCGTGAATCAAATCCGCTGCATGCATTCCGATGATGTGGACGCCCAGCACTTCGCCTGTATCTTTGCGGTAGATGACTTTTGCCATCCCGTCGGCTTCCCCTTCTGCGATCGCTTTCGAGTTTCCTTTGAAATAACTCTTCGCCACTGCAACTTCGAATCCCTCCTCTTTCCCCATTTCTTTCGCCGCCAGTTCCGTCTTGCCGACAAAGCTAATTTCTGGGTGAGTAAAGGCGGCGGCAGGGATGCTGTGATAATCGATCAAACGGTGACGCCCGCAGATATTCTCTACCGCCACGACGCCTTGAGCCGACGCCGCATGAGCCAGCTGCATCTTGCCCGTAGCATCTCCAATTGCCCACAGGTGAGGCACGGGTTCGCCACTTGACAAGACTGCCATCCGGTCATCGACGGGGATAAAGCCTCTATTTGTCTCAACGCCGATAGCATCCAGCCCCAAGTCCTTAGTATCCGGAATGCGACCTGTAGCAACCAAGCAAGCGTCTACTTCTAGCACGTCCACAACTTCTTTCGTTTTGGCGTCGGCTAGCTCAATGACCACGGGAGAACCCGGTTTAACACTCTTCGCCAACGTGCCTACTTTCGTTTCAATGTCACGCGGCTTAATCAGCACTCTTTCGGCAATCGTGGCAATGTCCCGGTCAAACCCAGGCATCAGCTGGGGTAACGCTTCAATCATGGTGACTTCAGCGCCTAATGCGGTGTAAACATCTGAAAATTCTAGACCAATGTAACCGCTGCCAATAATCGCAATCCAGGAAGGTAGCGACTCCAATCTCACGCCGTCATCGCTGGTAAAAACAGTTTTGCCATCAATTTCAATTCCTGGTGGAACCCAAGGAATTGACCCAGAGGCAATGATAATGTCTTTTGCCGTAACGGTTTTTTCACCCGATCCCGTGCTGATGGTGACTTTTTGCGAACCCGCAATTTTCCCCCGACCTTGGAGAATTTCAACGTCCAGCCGTTTCAAACTGTTTGTCAAATCGCCGCGAAGCTTGGAGACAAGGTTGCTCGCATGATCTGCGATCGCTTGTCGGTCAAACTCAACGCCTGCAACTTGAATCCCCAGCGATTTCAGATGGTGGGCATTGCGTAACTCTCGCACTCGACCGGATGCTGCCAACAAAGCTTTAGAAGGAATGCAGCCCCGATTCACGCAGGTGCCGCCCATATCGGCTGCTTCCACAATGGCGGTTTTGAGACCGCAGGAAACGGCGTGTAGGGCAGCGCCATGTCCGCCGACACCGGCTCCAATAATCACTAAATCGTAATCAAATCCTTGAGTCACGTTACTCTCCCCTAGACGACGATGCCCTCCTCATTTTCAGCTTGACCAACGGTGAGCGCAAGTCCCCAATCGGTTGTGGAGTGAAAGAGTGCAAGTTATTCTCCTTACAATTTTCTCTAAAAAAATTACGAATGAGTCATCCCTTCAGCCGCGTGTTATATCTTAGAAACTAAAAGAAATCCAGCGATCGCTCGAATTGAGCGATCGCTGTCAATTACTAGGGTGCCCTGCCATCAAAAGCAGTGTTTGTGGAACCAGCGTAATGAATCAGAGTGACCAAGACCATCGTCGCGCCGCCGATCAAGCGTTTAGCGAATCGCTTGAGCAATTGCAGGATTTATTAGAATTGCCGGACAATCAGACGGCTCGATCCCAGTCAGAGTCGGACAGCGGGAATCATCAAAAAGAATTGACTGAAGCAGATGAGCTAGAACAAGCCGCTGCTGACATTGAGGAATATATGCAGAAGAAGACTAAATCATCAGGGAATGGATAGCGAGTGATTGATTGGGAAAAGCGAAAAAAACCCTAACCATTGTTGACCCATAACTACTGATTAGCGCCTACTTCCTAGCTTTTGCCATTCTGACGCTTTACTTCGTACAACATCAAAGCAGCTGCTACAGCCACGTTTAGCGACTCGACTCCTGGACTCAGGGGGATGGTCACTTGCACCTGTGCCAGTGAAACTAACTCTGAAGACAATCCAGCACCTTCATTGCCCATCAAAATCAGCGTGGGACGGCGTAAGTCTACCTCCCAGTAGGTTAAAGTCGCACTAGGCACAGTTGCCACGACTTGCATTCCTCGTTCCCGACACTCAGAGATATCTGCGGTCAAATCGGAACTGATCCGCATCGGTAGCCGAAACCATTGTCCAGCAGAGGCTCGCAGCACCTTCGGATTGTCCAGATCCACACTATCTTCACTAACGCACAGCCAATCCGCACCCGCAGCCGCGGCAGTCCGAATCATCGTGCCGAGGTTGCCCGGATCTTGCACGGTTTCCAAAATTAGCCCCAAACCCGTAACTGGCAATGGGGACACCTGGCGGCTCATCCGGGGTGCCGTAGCGATGACACCATCGGGTTGAATCGTGGTAGCGATCGCTTTCAGAACTTCCTCGCTTACCACTTCCGCCCTTTGGCACCGATTACAAGCTTGCTCCCACAATTGCTGGTGACGTTCCTGCCATTGAGGCGTACAACAGACCGTTTCTAACGGATAATCAACCGCACAAGCTTCCTCTAGCAAATGCGTCCCTTCCAACAAAAATATTTGCTGCTCCCGCCGTTCCTTGGAGCGATGTAACTTGCGAATTTGCTTGACCAGAGGATTCTGGAGACTCGTCAACATCAACAAGAATTAGGACTGAGGACTGAGGACTGTAGGACTGAGAAAGTGTCAAAAGGCAAGAAAGAACTTTTTCCCAATCTGGCAAAGGATTGAGTTCTGAGTGTTACTAAGTGACGAAATTCTTTATTAGCGTCTGACTACCCTATCTCGATCGCCACTTTTTTCTACTCAGTCCTCAGTCCTGATACCTCAGTCCTAAAAATGCGGAACCCGGGACTTGAACCCGGAAGTCCTTGCGAACACTAGAACCTGAATCTAGCGCGTCTGCCAATTCCGCCAGTTCCGCTGACGTCTGGATTTATACCACCGATTTACTATCTTGCAACAAACCCTAGAATTTGTCAATACCTTTTATCCGGAAAAGTGAACCGATACAAGGTACAATGCTTCATCGACTGACAATGAAGCGGGATTGCTAATCTAGACATTTAAAATCTTTCCTGTAGAATCAAAACCAAATTTAAAAAAAAGCCACCCTATTCCGTGAAATTTGGAGGACAGACCTATTAACCCCCCTCTCAGCCTGACCGATACTTACTCTCTGCCCGAAGAAGACAAGTCCGTTTTGCACATTTGGGGTAGAGCTTCCTTGCAAGGGCACGTCAAGATTAGCGGCGCAAAGAACGCGGCACTAGCGATCATGGCAGGAGCCTTGCTGTGTCCTGAAGATTGCCGAATCCGTAACGTTCCCTCGCTTGTCGATGTCAAGCGCATGGGTCAAATTCTGTCGTCCCTAGACCTAAAGCTGGAATGGAATGGCGACATTCTCGACATCAACGCTAGCCACATTGGACAATCAAAAGCGCCCTACGAGTTAGTTTCTCAGCTACGAGCTAGTTTCTTTATCGTTGGACCGATGCTGGCGCGACTGGGTGTAGCAAAAGTGCCACTACCTGGCGGTTGTGCTATCGGTGCCAGACCCGTCGATCTTCACGTTCGAGGTTTGCGGGACATGGGGGCAGATGTCCAAATCGATCATGGGATGGTCAATGCCCATGTAACTGGCAGCAATCGAAGATTAAAGGGAGCCAAAATTTATCTGGACTATCCCAGTGTTGGTGCGACAGAGACACTGATGATGGCGGCAACCCTAGCAGAGGGAGAAACAATCCTAGAAAACGCCGCCCAAGAACCAGAAGTCGTGGATCTCGCTAATTTCTGCATTGCAATGGGAGCCAAGATTCGCGGTGCAGGTACCAATACAATTGTGATTTCTGGTGTTCCCAGCTTACATTCTGTAGATTACAGCATCATTCCCGACCGGATTGAGGCGGGGACATTGCTCGTTGCAGGAGCAATTACCCATTCAGAACTAAGTCTGTCCCCAATTATTCCAGACCATCTCACGGCTGTGATTGCCAAGCTGCGGGAAATTGGAGCGACGGTACTCGAAGAAGCGCCCGACTGCCTGCGGATTATTGGAGGACAAACACACACGGCAACAGATATTGAAACATTGCCATATCCTGGATTCCCCACGGATATGCAGGCACAATTTATGGCATTGCTGACCCTCAGTGAAGGGGACAGCGTGATTAGCGAAACGGTTTTTGAAAACCGATTGCGTCATGTGGCAGAGTTGAATCGCATGGGTGCAGATATTCGCGTGAAAGGCAATCATGCAATTGTGCGGGGTGTGCCAATGTTATCGGGGGCACCTGTACTAGCTACTGATTTGCGTGCTTCGGCGGCGTTGGTTTTGGCATCGCTGGCGGCAGAAGGAAAAACAATCATTCGAGGATTGCAGCATCTAGATCGGGGTTACGAAAAGCTGGAGGATAAACTACGGCAGCTGGGAGCTAAACTACAGCGGGTGCAGGATGATGATAGTTTGCCAGTTGAAAATTTGAAGGTTGAAGGTGACAGCCTGCCGGTTGAAGGTTTAAAGGTTGAAAGTTGAAGGAAGAATAATCGGTAATAGGTAGAGTGATGAGTGATGAGGTATTCATTCAAAACTCATAACTCAACACTCATAACAATTACCTTTTACCGAATTGTCTATTCCTTCACAATTTCTGTCAGCGCTGGTTTTAGGGTTGAATACTGATATTCAAATCTTTGGGACAAGGTGCGTTTTGGAAGAACTTGTTGCCCTTCCAAAACGACTTGGGCACCATCTCCTAAGAGACCTTCTAAAACAAAGCTGGGAACTGGTAGCCAGGAGGGTCGATTTAAAACTTCTCCCAAAGTTTGAGCCAATTCGTTCATCCGGACTGGATTCGGAGCTGTACCGTTTAGAACACCTTCAATTTCTGGGTGGCTGAGTGCAAATAGAATTAGATTCACTAAATCGTCTCGGTGAATCCAGGAGAACCACTGACGCCCTGAACCAATGGGGCCACCAGCAAACATTTTAAAGGGGGGAAGCATTTTAGCAAGTGCTCCTCCCATTCCTAAGACAATTCCAGTTCGCACAATTACCAGTCGCGTGCCGCTGTCTTTGACTTTTTGGGCTTCTGTTTCCCATTCTTTACAGACAGTGCTGAGAAAATCATTACCGGCTGAGCTAGTTTCATCAAAGGCAGCCGTCTCGCTGGTGCCGTAGTAGCCAATTGCAGAAGAATTAACTAAGACAGCGGGCTTAGGATTCGCTTGATTAATTGCTTCTACAATTTTTTGCGTCCCTAGCTTTCGGCTATTTAGGATCGTCTGCTTTTGTTCTGGAGTCCAGCGTTTTTCCGCAATCGGTTCTCCCAATAGATTTACCACAGCATCGCATCCAGCAATGGACTGTTGCCAGGAGCCTGATTCAGTGGGTGTATATGCAATGATTTCGAGATTGGGATAGGTGTTGGCAGGAAAGACTTGCTTCGCTTTCGCAGGGTTACGACTGAAAACCAAGATTTGATTTCCTTGAGCGTGTAGTCGTTCTACCAGACGAGAGCCGACAAATCCAGTTGCTCCTGTAATGGCTACTTTCATGCTTCTCTGGTTGCCTCGCTATCGGGGGTTTTTTTCGTGTCGCTGTAAGCCATACCATTGACCTCAGCATAGCGATTCATAAACCGCATAAATCTCTCCCAGTGGTCTTCTCGCTGAATTTCAAATTCGCAGTCCAACCGCTGAAAATCATCCCCTTCTGGTCCGCTGAAAACAAATTTTACAGAAGAAGGCTCAACGCTTATTTCACCTTCTTCATCCGTTAATCGCAGCCCATTAGAAAACTTATTTTTAAAGCTGTTGAATTTTTCTATGGCTTTCAGCTCGTTAAATGTCATCAATACCGTGCGGACTCCAGAACTGCGATTCCGCCGTAAGCTGACGTTACCGATTTCTTCAGGAATCCCTTCAAAAAATTGAATTAAGGGTGTATTAGAAGTCATGCACAAAATTAATGAAACTCATAAAGTAGTATACAAAAGTCAAATGCCCTCCGAGCGCTGACTCGGTGAGCTAGAGAGTTTAGAGGCGATCGCCTAAAATATTTTTGACAAGTTGTCGGTAAATGCGTCCTAAAACCAACATCCAAGGTAGGGAGATTTTTAACTCAACTTTTCCCTAACCAGATTCTGAGCCAGTAGCTTTAAATTTATTAATTACAGGGGTTGACTCCCCAAACTCCTCTTAGAAGCCCGAAGGAGCCTTGAAGATGGCTCTCCTTCACTCTATAGGGAAGGGGCTGGAGGTTGGGTCTGTATTGGACTCAACTGCAAACCGTTATCGTTGCTCAATCTTCGTCTTTCATGTTCATCCTCCCATTCTTAACCATCCAAACACATCCCCTACCGTTAGCCGCAGTTCTGTTAACAAGTCTGGAACAGGTAGCACGTCGAATGCTTCCTGCAACAATTCCGGTTGCTGTCCGGGAGGATAAACCAGCACGGAGCGTTCGTCTGGATCGAGTAGCCAGCCTAATTTGCTACCGTGTTTGAGGCAGTGCAGGATATTTCCGGTTACTTTGGTTTGACTTTGCTCTGGAGAGAGAACTTCAATTGTCCAATCTGGAGCAGCCTGAAATACATTGGCAATATCCCCATTTTCATCAAGAGGGATTCTATCCCAAGCAAACACCGCCACATCTGGCACGATTGACCGTCCGCCGAAGGTACACCGCAATTCCGGAAAAGCTAGGGCAATTCGCTTAGCCTCGACCACCTCATTAATAACAGTGACTAGCTTTCCCTGTAACTTGCTGTGCTTCCCTTGCGGCATTGGCTTTTGGATGCTTTGACCCTTGATGTATTCGCTGGCTGGCTTAGTTTCTGGCAGCTTCAGAAACTCCTCTAGAGTCAAGGTTTTAGTAGGTGTTTGTACCATAAGCGATCGCATACCTGCCTCTACTATGACCCTACTCGTGCAGTTTCACTCCCCGAATTGACAAATCCAACAACTCTACCGGATGCATGATGGGAATTGTCTTCTCTTGCAGTTCTAAATGCTTGCTAATTTGGATCGTACAACCGGGATTTGCCGAAGCAATTAATTCAGCACCCGTATTCAGAAGATTTTCAACTTTTTGCTTACCCAATTCTCCAGCAACTTCAGGTTGCAGCATATTGTAAACCCCAGCACTGCCACAACATAACGCTGCATCCATCGGTTCTCGAAGTTGAACGCCTGGAATTTGGCGCAATAATTGACGCGGTTGGACGCTAATTTTTTGCCCGTGCAATAAATGACAGGCATCTTGATAAACCAAAGTAAATGGTTGATCGGAAATTGGGGAAAGTTTTGCCGTGATTCCGGCTTCGTATAGAAACTCTTGAGCGTCTTTCACTTTAGTAGCAAATTTTACGGCTTTCTCTTGATAATCGGGGTCATCTTGTAGCAGGTGTCCGTATTCTTTTAGAGTATGACCGCAACCAGCAGCATTGATGATGATGGCATCAACGTTTGTACCTTCAAAACTATCAATCATTTGGCGCGCGATCGCTTTTGCTTGTTCTTCCTGTCCTTGGTGATGCGGCAATGCAGCACAACACCCCTGAGCCTTTGGAATCACGACTTCACAGCCATTGGCGGTTAATACCCGTACCGTTGCTTCATTGACCTTTGAGAAGAATAGACGTTGCACGCAGCCCAAAATAACGCCCACTCGATAGCGTTTCTCACCCTCAGCCGAAACCACCTCCGGTAGGGTATCTACAAAGGTTCTGGGAGTAATTTCTTGCAGATTTGATTCCATCGCTGCTAAGCGGGGAGAAAGGCGTTGGAGTAATCCAGTCGAACGAACTAATTTCTGCAAGCCTAATTTCTGATAGACCATCAGAGGCGCTAGCAAAACCCGCAACCGATTAGGATAAGGAAATAGGGAAAAAATTAGTTTTCGATACAACTTGTCTGGCAAACTGCGCGAATAATTGCGTTCAATTTGGGGACGCATGGCAGTAATTAACTTGTCATACTGCACGCCAGAAGGACAGGTTGTGACACAGGCAAGACATCCTAAACAAGAGTCAAAATGCTGTACTGTTGCAGTATTTAGAGAAATCTCACCTTTATTGATAGCATCCATGAGATAAATTCTACCTCTAGGAGAATCCATCTCTTTGCCAATCACCCGATAGCTGGGACAAGTAGATAGACAAAAACCGCAGTGAACGCAGCTATCAATTAACTTGGGATTGGGGGGATGATCGTTATCAAATCCGTTAATATTAATCGGGTTTGAGTCATCCAAATTTGTTAAAGAATTTTCTGATGTTTGCATGGATGAGTGTAATTTTCCCTACTTTTTAGACGGTGTTTTCTGCGATGAAAGCGCTTTGTTCACATTCCACCGATAAACCGACTTGGACTTAAAATATTTTCTGGATCAAATTGCGTTTTGATTTTCTGCATTAAATCCAGGGCGTTGCCGGTATAACCCCAGACATCTAGTTGCTGCTTCAAGAAAATCGGCGCTTCTAGAATTGTCAGAAACCCGCCGTGAGATTCACAGAGCGATCGCATCTGTTGTAAAAATGCGATCGCGGTTGTTTCAACAACGTCACCATTGCACCTCAATAGTCCCAACCCACTTCCAGCATGGATCAGACACATCACCGATGGGACGTGGATTTGCAGATGAGCCAAAATGGTCGCGGCAGCAGTTGGTAATACTCCTATTTTGCAAGCGATCGCTGCCTCTGTGTGGGATGCCCACATTTGTTCTTGTAACTTCTGCCATAACTCAGCCTCATCGGCATCTGAATACAAGACACCCTGTAAACCGAGATGTTGCCCCACTTCCAACCATCGAGCGCACTGTTCCTTCACGCTCGGCGATACACTTTGAAAGCGAGCGATCGCACCAATGCCCTCCCCTAACCCTAAACTAGCCACAATTTGAGTGGATAGCAGGTCAACAGCCGTGGGCTTTAAGGCTGAAGCGAGCAAAGTTTTGGTGGCTGCGGCAATTTTTTCGGCTGTGCCAGTCAGCACTACGGTTGCAGATGCCTCAGGCAGGGGATAAACCCGAAACGTCACTTGAGTGATAATCCCTAACGTTCCAAAAGAGCCGGTAAATAGCTTCATCATGTCGTAACCGGCAACATTTTTTACCACCCGACCCCCAGCTTTGGCAATCTGACCATCGCTGCGGACAAAAGAAAAACCCAGTAGCATATCCCTCACTCCACCATAGCGTTGTCGCAAGGAACCGCCCCCAGCAGTCGCAACAATACCACCAACTGTGGCGTCTTTTGGATAGGCTGGATCGAGGGCGAAAAATTGACCTTGTTGCGCTAGAATCTTTTGCAGTTCGGCAAATTTCATGCCTGCTTCGACCGTAACGGTTAAATCGCCAACCGCATGAGCGATTAAGCGATTCAGACGTTCGGTACTGACAACCAAATTGACCCCATCGACTAATCCGCCCCAACCTAGTTTGCTAGCGCTGCCACAGGGTAAGATGCCCCACCGATGCTGGTAGGCATAAGCCATAACCTGAGCGAGTTCTTCCTCGGTGCGGGGAGAAACAATGCAATCAAGGGTCGTTCCTGGTGCAATTGCTTGAGAGATTTGTGCTTTTCGGGTGCCTTCTATCTGTTCCCACGGCACAATACCAGAGCTGGGGAGGAGACTTTCAAGTTTTTGGGCTACGCTATTCATTGCTTAAAAAAACATCTGTGCGATCGCACTCAGGTGGACATGAACACTAGCAAAACATAAGCACGGTACGCAAGTAACACTCAGTTCTCGACGTAACATCATTTAATTATTTAGTTATAAATTTATTTCTTTATATCTCAAGATAGATGCAGCACTTCATACTGGTATTTGTGGGGTCTATTTCTCTCTTTAGACAGGTTTAATTGAATGGTTCGACGAAAGAATATACCGGCATTACAGCAAGCAAGAAGGGCAGGGACAACCCGATCTTACGATAGGGAAAGCTTGCTAAATCGAATTACAACCCGAATTCGCCAATCTTTAGAGCTACAAGAGATTTTGGCGACAACAGCGCGGGAAATTCGCTCATTTTTAGACATGGATCGGGTCAAAATTTACCGATTTCACCCAGATGCCAGTGGAGAAGTAATTGCCGAATCTATAAATGGCGATTGTTTACCCTCTATGATGGGGCTGCGGTTTCCAGCGGAGGACATTCCACCCAATGCTCGTGAGTTGTTTGTCAAAGTCCGCCAGCGAGTCATTGTCGATGTCATTTCTAGGCAGAAAACTCAAGAACAGTTAGATTGTCTATCAACCGGCAAAAATTTAGTAACTAGAGACATCCGCTATTCCCCAGTCGATCCTTGCCACGTCGAATATCTGACGACGATGGGGGTGAGTGCTTCTCTCGCCGTGCCAATCCTACATCAAAACAGCTTGTGGGGGTTGTTGGTGTGTCACCACGCATCCCGGCGCAAATTTAGCGAACAAGAGTTACAAATTGTTCAACTGCTCGTGGATCAGGTGTCGATTGCGATCGCGCAGTCCAATCTTCTTCAAACCGCACGCGAACAAGCTCAGCATGAATCAACAATCAACCAAATCAGTAGTCTACTCCACTCTCCGCTAAAAATTTCAGAAATTCGGCAGACCGTTTTAGAAGAAACTGTTAGCGCCTTACACGGTGCTGCTGGCAGATTGTACATTACAGCAGATACAACAGGTCAGCCTGCTCAACTTTATACGACTGGCGAGCAGCCACTCCAAGCTTGGATTGAAGAAACTCCTTTTTGGCAACAAATTATCTCCGGGAAACCGAACAGCGTCGGTATCCCAGACAGTCCTTCTGAAAACAAATCCAAAGATAACAATCAAGATTTCAGTCATCAGAATCTCATCAATCACGCTTCTGACTCTTGGTTTTTGCAGTCGGAATTTAATCCTCAAAATCATTCCCTTGAGTCTTCGCATCACAGCTACGGAGTAGCTAGGGAAATATCAAATTTTAAAAGTCAAAATTTTCTCTACACCATCCCCGATTTATATCAAGAACCACAACTAAAATATGCAGCCCCTGCTTTTGAGCCAACGCCCATTCACTCTATTCTGATTGTGCCTCTCAGTTATCATCAGCAATGCGTGGGGTGTCTTACCATCTTCCGGCATGAGATGAATACAGAAACCCTATGGGCAGGTCGTCAGAATCCCGACGAACGGAATGTCCGCCCCCGCCAGTCATTTGAAGCATGGCGAGAAATCACCCAAGGACAGGCTAAAGAGTGGACACAAGAAGAACTCAAGCTGGCTCAATCGGTGGGAATCCACCTCTACATGGCAGTAATGCAAAGGCGTGTAGAGGATACAATCCGACATCAGGCGTCTCATGACCTCTTAACGGGTTTGCCCAACCGGCTGTTATTCAATGACCGGCTCTCTCTAGCGCTGGCAAGCACTCATCTGAATTGCGGCGATATGCTGGCAGTGGTGTTTCTCGACCTGGATGGCTTCAAAACGATTAACGACACGCTTGGTCATGCCGTAGGCGATCTACTGCTGCAATGTGCGGCTCGACGCCTCACAGATTGCCTACGAGAAAGCGACATTGTTGCTCGTTGGGGTGGGGATGAATTCACCATTATGCTCTCCCCAATCACTTGTTTGGAAGATGTTACCAAGATTGCGAAAAGAATTCTGGGTGCCCTGAACGTTCCTTTTCATTTTGAAGATGTAGAGACTTATCACGATACCTCTTTACACATCAAAGCGAGTTTGGGGATTGCTTTAGCTCCTTATGATGGGGAAGACGCAGAAACGCTGTTAAAAAACGCCGATGCTGCGATGTACAGAGCCAAGCAACAAGGGCGCAATAATTATCAGCTATATACACCAGCCCTAGGGGCAAAAGCACTGGAACGGCTGAAATTAGAAAACCGACTTTACAAAGCCTTAGAACGTGAGGAATTTCTGTTGCACTACCAGCCGCAGGTAGACTTAAAAACAGGTCAAATCGTGGGCATGGAAGCGCTGATTCGCTGGCAATCTCCCGAACTAGGCTTAATTCCTCCTTATCAATTTATTCCTCTGGCAGAAGAAACGGGTTTGATCTCTCCGATTGGAGAATGGGTTTTGCGGACAGCTTGCAGGCAAAATCGTCTTTGGCAATCACTTGGAGTGCCGCCAATCCGGATTGCCGTGAATCTTTCAGGTCGTCAAGTTCAGCAACCCACTTTAGTAAAAGTTGTTGAGCAAATTCTAGCTGAAACTGAGTTGGAACCTCGTTATCTGGAACTCGAAATTACTGAGAGCATTGCAATGCAAGATGTGGAATGGACAATTTCTGTGTTGCAGAAGTTGCAGGAACTGGAAATTCACATTTCAATGGATGATTTTGGGACGGGTTATTCTTCACTGAGCTATCTAAAACACTTTCCGCTCAATACGCTAAAAATTGACCGCTCATTTATTCGCGATCTCATGACGAATACTCATGATGCTGCGATTATTAAGGCAGTCATGGCACTGGGTCACGGACTCAATTTAAAAGTGATTGCTGAGGGTGTTGAAACAGTAGAACAATTGGATTTTTTGTACTCAGTTCAGTGTGATGGTTTGCAGGGTTATCTGTTTAGTCCCCCGGTTCCGGCGGAAGCGGCAACAGAGATCCTTAAATCTAAAAGGTTAAAAAATCAAAGTTAGAGATTCTCAGTTTGTAGGACGGGACGATGCTCTCAATGATTTTGGTGTACTCTAACGCGAAGAGCTGCGTCTAGCAGTATCCCTTGACGCGATCGCGTCCCTCTTTTTTCGCTTGATATAGCGCTTCATCGGCTGCTGCAATCAGCGCTGCCGGTGAAGACGTTAAACTGGGAACTATGCTGGCGACACCCAGACTCAGCGTGACGTAGGGGCTAACTGGGGAGTGGACGTGGACAATCTCTAAGCTTTTGACCATTGAACGGATCGACTCGGCGATGTAATTGGCACCCGCAGAGGGAGTGTTGGGCAAAATTAAGGCAAACTCCTCGCCTCCATAACGGGCAACTAAATCGGTTGAGCGCTTTAGCATCAACCGAATCGCACCAGCAACCTGTCGCAAACAGCTATCTCCAGCTTGATGACCGTAGGTATCGTTGTAAATTTTAAAACAGTCAATATCGCAGAAAATCAGCGATATTGGCGCTTGTTCTCGTCCCAGCCGCCGCCACTCTAGGGCAAGATATTCGTCAAACCTGCGCCGATTTGCCACCTGAGTTAAGCCATCCAGAGAAGCGATGCACTGCAACTCCCGGTTGGCTTCCTCCAGCTGTTTAAAGAGGGAAGACTGCTGAATTGCGATCGCTAACCCGACGGACAATTGTTGCAACAACTTAATTTCATAAGGCTCCCAGTGACGAGATCCAGAGCATTGATGGACGCAGAGTATCCCCCACAAATGAATTTTGGCGGCTGGATTGGATAAAGAGGGACGGAGTGGGGCGGGATTGTTGCTATTCGATTCATTATTCGCTTCTCGGTTGCCTCCCTGTTCCCGAATCAAGATTGGCACCATCAAATTTGCCCGAATTCCTGCCCCTGCGAGTAACTTCACGTAACTCGCAGGCAGATCCGCTTGGTAAATATCATCCACCGCTGACACATACCCGGTGGTTTGAAATTTTTGGATATATTCCGTCTCAAAGCAGGGGTCATACAGCGAGACATCCAGAATCGATTCACAACCGGGTGCGACAGATTCGACGACAAAGCAGGCACCGCGAGCATCGAGCCGATACAGAGCAACTCGTTCGGCTGGCAGAAAGTTTCGCACTTCTGCAACCGCTGTGTTCAGGATTTCGTTTAAATGCAACGATTGGCGGATGCGCCCTTGTATTCTTCCCAGCAAGCGTTCTCGCTCAATAGAAGAGCGTAATGCCTCCTCAGTTCGCGTCCGTTCTGTAATGTCAAGAAAACTCCAAACCCTGCCAATGATTTGTTCGCCGAGTCGGTACGGTGTGGAGTAGCGCTCAAAGATTTTCCCGTTTTTTAATTCTAGAATGTCGTATGCCTTAGCTTCTGGTTGCCTGGAAAGTTCCCAAACCAGCTTTAGAAAAGCTTCTGGCTCTTTCAACTGATCTTTAAGAAAGACGATTTGTTCGTTAGCGCGAGGCGAGCCGATTAGGTCTTCGGGAACCTCCCACATCTGAAGAAACTTCTGATTGTAGCTGACAATATCTCCTTCTAGGCTCACTGCAACGATGCCGTCAGCAGTTGATTCAAGCGTAGCGCGCAGCAGAGAAAGCGATTTCTCAACTTTTTCCTCGGCGGTTTTACGCTCTGTAATCTCAATGTAAGCAATCGCAACGCCATAATCTTTGAGAGGAATGGGAATCGCAGTGACGTTAAGCCAGGTGATTTCATCCTGGTCATTTACAATCCCGATTTCTCGATTTTCAATCACTTGATTTTCTTTTAACGCCCGAACGCTAGCAAATTCTTCCGGTGGCATCGAGCTACCATCCGATCGAACGATTCGCCATTCTTTGCTGTCGCACCTTCTATTTTTATGGTTTTCAATAGATAACTTTAGAATTTTTTCTGAAGCTTGGTTGGCTTCAACAATATTGCCGTTATTATCGGTGATGGAAATGCCAATTGGGAAGCATTGAAAAAGAATTTTATATTTTTCTTGACTTTCTCTTAACTCAGCTTCTGCTTGCTGGCGTTGGCTAATATCGCACGAAACAGCGATAATTTCTTGCACTGCTCCCGTATCCGGATGGCGGATAGTTCGGAGCGTAGTTTTAAACCAAATGTAATAACCTTGCCGATGACGAATTCGGTAGCTAATTGTGTTGATTTCTTGAAAATTTAGTTGAGTTGGATGTTCTCTTAAAGCAACCGTGTCATTCTGAGCAAATTCCTCTATCAGGACTAAATCTTGCGGGTGGCAAAATTCAAGCACCGAGCGTCCCAGAAGTTCATCCGGCTTATATCCCAGTAAAATACTGCATACAGGTGAAACGTAGAGGTAAACACCTTCCGGAGTATGAGTGGAAATCATGTCGGTGCAGTCTGATGCCAGCAATCGGTCACGAGTTTCCCGCTTAGACAATTCTAAGTTTGAATCGCCGAACAAGTTTTCCGGTTTTGGGTTATGGCGATCGCTAACGACTGGCATCAGACTGGTTGGTGTCATAATTCCTACCAGTTGACCGGATTCATCCTCTACAATCAACAGATGGCGAATCTGATGGTGGTAAAATAGTCGGCTGATGGTTTGAATATCTTGTACTTGGGATTCGTTCAGGGTAATCAGCGGCTGGTTCATTAGTGCAGCGATCGCCACACCTCTAATGTCTCTACCTAGAGCCGTGACTCGAACCAAATCCCGTTCTGTAAAAATCCCGATGGGGGTTTGTTTCGCTAGTTGTGTTGGGTTTTCCGCTGTTACCTGCTCTTCTACCACGATGACACAGCTAGCCTCCGCCCGACTCATCAATGCGATCGCTTCTGTGGCTAGCGTGTCAGGAGTTACCGTCAGAGGGTTGCGATCAATTGCTTGATGGAGTGGTAAAGCGTAAGGGTGGAGCATAGAGAACACATTATTAGTTTCTTTAATAGAATTAACCATTCTTATTAATTATTTTAAATTTTAATTGAACGAAGCGGAACCGTTTGCTGGGTAATGTGGTAGGCAGTAAGCATAGATGTGGCGATTGAATCGCATCTGAGTAAACGACTATGGCTTTACAGATAGCTTTTTAAGCAATGAAACAATTGTATTTTGTAATAAAAAAACCAGCTAGCTAAAAATTCTCACCAAATAAAGGGCTGAAGGCATTAACATGCTTTATCAACTTTCCTGGCAAACCCGGACAAGACAGCAATTAACTTATAAAAAAAATCTGAAATCTGCTGCCAAGGGTGCCTTAAAACAGAATGGTATTTCCTCAAAGGTTAACCCGATCCGTCGCATTGCCAACGCTAGTTAGTCAAAAATCTTCGCTCTATCACTGAAAAGCTAGCTATGTTCGTGCCTACGAACCCCTTTGGCTCATGTCTCTTAGAGAATTAATTCCAGCAGCCAGCACAAAAAATCAACCGATCTAGAACAATCCTATTTGAGTTGTGAGATGCTAGCGGTTCAAATCCCCAGCTTCTCCTTCAAACTCAGGAATCTCGCCTTTCTCGAATCCTTGAGGACTGCTTTAATTAAGTTTAGATATTTCTTTCTTGAAACAGGTCGAAAAGTATTCGCTGGCTTTTATCCTCAACAATCAAAAATTTTATCAAATCTCCCTTTTGACCTTATTTTTTCGCCTTAGCATAATTTTCAAAAAACTTTGTATTTATTGGAACAAAATACTCGTTAATGCTAAACGCCTATAACCTTTCACGAAGTAAACCATAAAAACTTATAAGTGCTTATGTAAAATAAATTACACATAATAAAAAGTAGAATAAGCTAAAACAAAAGTCAAGAAAACAAGAGACTTATGAGATTTATTAGAGATTTAAGCCGAGAAACTCAAAGGATTCTCAAAAGAATTTATAAAGAAAGTAGACATCATCAA
>NZ_JAMPKB010000074.1:0-26177 GCF_039961925.1 Trichocoleus sp. DQ-U1
AACAAGTCTTTGAGCCGCTCCCATTGGTCATCGCGCAGGGCATACCGTCGTGTCATTGCTCAGCCTTTTCTTCTCTCTCTTGCTCTAGCTTATCTAATTGATGACACGCCCTAGTCCTTAGTTATTGGCAACAGACTAATGACTAATGATTAAATGCTTATTTGTCACAGGTCAGGAATCATTAGTTAAATGACTCTTGACCTGTGATTTTAATTTGATTGCATCTGAGCATCTAAGGCTTTAGAGATGCGATCGCGTGTTTCTTGCAGGTGGGCTTTGGTGTATTCATCTAAGTTCCCACTCCGGTGTCTGAGGCTGCCGTTGATGTCTTCACGCAATTGGCGCAATTTTGACCAGGCAAGCGTTCGGGCGTCTTCGGGCACGTCCTCAGTCCGCAACACCATGCCAATTAGTATCTGCAAGTGTTCTCGCTGCAAAGCCCGTCGAAAGCTGGATATCTTCACCGACTTGCTATCTGCTGGTTGCAACTCACTCCAAAGGTTACTCTGCAAGGTATTAAATAGTTCGGGTAGCGTCAGTGCTTGATTTGGCTGACTCTTCAGTTCCAAGTCGCGCAGACGGTTGAGGCGATCGCCCGATAGCACTTCTCTCAAAACAATGCTTTGCGGGAAGAAGATGCTGTCGTGAACCGGAAAATCAAGGCGATTAATTGCAATATTATTGCTCCAATCCATCCAGCGCGAGGGTGCTAACTTATTGAGTAGATCCGGCGGGAAATTAAAAGCGTCTTCTGCAAAGACATACTTTTGCAATGCTGCCAAGGCTTCGCGCTGCTTGGCGACTGGCACAGGTTCAAAGGGTAAGCGCCCATTGCGGTTTCCGGGGCGATCGCGGTAGAACGACTGTCCGCCAATATACTTAGTAATCAAGAACACGTTTTGCAAATAGTGCATGAACGCGGTGTTAAAGCGATCGCTGACTTCGCTGTAACTTTCGCCGGTACCGGGATACCCTTTGTTAAGGCGATCCCATAGTTGGCGGTCGATATCCAGTTGCGATCGCGCGTAGCCTAGCGGATCGAGACTCATGTCATATTGGTTCACGGTAGGATCGAGGTCAAAGCTGTCCTCATCGGAGGCATAAGCTAATTCCGGCTGACTAGATTTCTTGGCAATCTCATCCAGAAACCGCTGTTCGGCGATGGGAATTACCCCGCCACTGGGTTTGTAACCATACTCAATCGCCCACTCGTCATAAGCACCCACCTTGCTGGTATAGTAATCTCCTTGCTTGACGCCTTGGGGTGCCAAGTTGGGTGGCAGATAGTCCATGACGGAACTCACCATTCCCTTGGCGCGGGTGATGTCGGTATTATTTAATTCCTCTGGGGTGAGGAGGGTACTGCCACGGAAGTTGTGTCTTAAGCCTAGAGTGTGTCCGACTTCGTGAGCAATGAGCAATCGCACAAATTGATGAATATACTCTTTCATGCGATCGCTTCTGGGACTAACGTTCTGCAATAGTGATAGCGACAACGACCCAACTGCCATCTGATTGGCAAATTGCATTCCCTCGCACCGATAGTTATGACCATCCTGTTCTAATAACGAAGGTTTTACCTGTCTGTTGGCACCACCCCGCGCTGCACCTTGTTTAGACGAGTGAGAAGGCAAGAAGCCACGGTTACAAATACTGCTGTTCCCCTTCTGGTTCGGTTCGATCAGGTGGTGATATTCCTGCTTGAACGAATTCACAAAGTCAGCGTCCACGATAATGTCAGCATCCAAGATTTCCCCAGTCAACGGGTTAACCCGCGACGGTCCTAATGCAAATGCGGCATCCAAAGAATTGAACCAGCGAATCGTGTTGTAGCGCACATCAGCCGGGTCCCAAGTCGCATTTTCTGGCATCTGCTGCACTGCGATCGCATCCTTGAATCCCGCCTTCTCAAACGCGGCGTTCCACATCAAAACGCCCTCGCGGATGGCGTCCCGGTACTCAACCGGGACAGTATTTTCAATCCAGAAGACAATTGGTTTTTTGGGTGGCGACAGGGAAGCTGCGGGATCTTGCTTTTCTAGATTCCAGCGCTGGATGTAGCGCACAAACGGATCTTTGCCACTCTTACTAGAAAAATCCTTGTAAACCGTCGTGAAGTAGCCAATCCGTTCGTCGGCAAGGCGCGGAATATAGCCGTTATTTTCCGGTAGCTGAGAGAGGCTGTAATGTACCTTGAGGGAAAGGGCGCGGCTGTCCGGCAGCGTCGGCAGGTACGCCCCTTCATCTCCACTAGGGTTAGAGAAGCCGTAAATCGACTCAATTTCCATGTTCAGGGGGAAAGCTTTGGCAGCACCGAAGTAGGTTTTGTCTTCTTCTAGCTGGTAGGAAGCCTCCAAAGCAGTTTTTAAATACGAACTTAATCCAGGTAAATCGCTGAGTAGCAGGTTCCCCAGATCGACGAGAATGGTTTGACGTTGCGGATGAATGCTGATAATTTTCAGGGAACTGAGAACGGAGTCAGAAAAGCCTCGTTCTAGCGATCGCTGTTCTGGATTGCCGGGACTAGTGCGGAAGTTCACGTTGCGGACGGCAAAGTGCAAATTGTTGTTGACCCGGCGAAAGTAGAAAAGCATATCTTGCAGCGGCATTCCGCTGTAAAGACCTCGTTCGCCAATTCCGGAGTCTAAGGTAATGGTGGCAAGGTAGTTTTTATTGAGCTGTTCTGGTTTAATTTCTAGATATATTGTGCCGGTTTGTTTGTTTCGGTAAAGGGTAAATAATCCTTCCAGCTTTTGAGTGTTTTTAACCGTCTCATCGAAGGATTGAAAATCCGAATTTTCTATATTTATATCTTTAGCTAAAACCTGAGAGGTTACGACTGGCTTCTGGGTGTTTGTAATGGCTGCTTTAGCTGAAGAAACATTTGCGAAGAATAGTCCCAGAAGGAAAAACACGTAGAATGGCGATTTTTTCATTTTGTCTTTAAACTGATTGACGATTACTAATTCAAGTCGGAACAATGATGGGTTTGGAAAATAGAGATGCCATTGTCGTCTCTAGAGCCTGTTCGTGGCTTTAGCAGAGGGTCTGTGCCAGATACATATAGGAAACCTACCCACCCAAATTTTAAAATTCCGGATTTTCTAAATCTGCTTGGCTACGAATAATTTGTATTTTTTTGATTTCCCTTCACCAGGTACTTTATAAACCTCCTCTAAGGGGGACTAAAAACAGAACATAAATCCTTTGATTTCTCTTCAACAAAATCTAGAGAGCTATGTTGCACGCTAAAGTTGAGCGTCATCTTCAACACCATCTTTAAATGCATCAACGTCTCCCTGTTTAAGGTTCCCGTTCCAGTGTTCAAAAATACTATCCGTCAAAAAAAACAAAAAAGTTTACAGTGACGCGGCGCGTTACTGTCTGATTGACTCCCCCAATACATCTTGGTGAACCTCTCCCCAACCTCTCTCTTGCAAGGAGAGGGGCAAAGAGTTCTTTCCCCTTTCCCTTGTAGGGAAGGGAAAAGGGAGTTAGGTTTTCTCTTTCACGTTGCACCATTTATCGTTGATCGCAGATTCACTTCGATTCCAACTGGGCGTTTAAGGCTTTGTTAATGCGATCGCGTGTTTCCAGAAGGTGGGCTTTGGTATAGGTGTCGAGGTTCTTCTGCTTCGATGCACTATCCAGCGATTTCCGCAGTTGTTGCAGTTCGTACCATGCCAACGTTCGGGCATCTTCCGGTACCGATTCAGTCCGCAACACCATCCCCAGCATGATTTCTAGATGTTCGCGTTGCAAGGAACGGCGGAGGCTGGAAATATTCGCGGGTTTGCGATCGGATTGCTGTACCTCTGTCCAAATGCTATTTTGCAGGGTGTCGAAGAGTTCTGGTAGCGTCAGCGCTTCCCCTGGTTTCGTCTTCAGTTCAATGTCGCGCAGACGATTTAGGCGATCTTCTGATAGAAGCGATCGCAATACGCGACGTTGCTGCAACAGTAGGTTTTCGTGAATGGGATAATCTAGTCGGAAAATCGGGATCGGATTTCCCCAGTGTCTCCAGCGCGACGGTGCTAACTGATTGAGTAATTCCGGCGGAAAATCAAAAGCGTCTGCGGCAAATACATATTTGCCTATTTTTGTCAATGCATCGCGCTGTTTTTCTAGCGGCACGGGTTCAAACGGCAAACGCCCGTTGGGATCTCCGGCATGGTTGCGGCTAAATGACTGCCCACCAATGTATTGACTCATCAAATTAGCGTTACTGAAGTAGTAACTTAGTATCGTGTTAAACAACACGCGCATTTCTTCATAGCTATCGCCCTGCAACGGGTAACGCTTATCCAAACGCCCCCACATCATCCGGGCGTTGTCCATCTGCGACTGTGAGTAGCGCAGCACATCGCCACTCAAATCCCAAAGACTGGCACCCGGATCGAGATCCAAGATGTCTTCATCCGTTGCATAGGCGTATTCTGATTCGGGCGATTTGGAGGCAATTTGCTCTAAAAATCGCTTCTCAGCTACAAAATTTGTTGCCCCACTCGGTTTATAACCGTACTCAATCGCCCATTTGTCATAAGGGCCAACAACGCCTGGATAATACTCTCCTTGCTTCACGCCTTCGGGTGCCAAGTTGACGGGAACGTAATCCATCACCGAACTCACCATTCCTTTGATGCGCGTGATGTCGGTGTTGTTCAATTCTTCTGGCTTTAGCAGCGTGCTACCGTGGAAGTTGTGCCGCAACCCTAAAGTATGTCCAATTTCGTGGGAAATCAGGTGGCGGATATACTGATGCACAAATTCTTTCATTTCGTTGCTGCTAGGCAAGACATTGTGAACCAGCGATAATGCGATCGCGCCCATCGCCGATTGAGTAGCCGCTTCCATGCCATAGCAGAGATCGTGATCTTGGAGGAGTTGCGAGAAATCGGGGGTAGATGATTGAGAATTTCTCTCTCCCTCTCTCTCCAATCCGTTGCAGAGATTGGGATTCTCCGCAATTTGGGAAAATAACCCGGTTCCCGACGGCTGGCTTGACTCGACAAGGGTGCGATATCGCTGCTTAATCGATTGCACCATGTTGGCATCTACAATGATGTCGGCGTCTAAGATTTCGCCAGTCAGCGGATTGACACGCGATGGCCCTCTGGCAGAATATCCATCTAACGAATTGATCCAGCGAATCGTGTTGTAGCGGACATCTGCGGGACTCCAGGTGGCATTATCCGGCATTTGCCGCACTTCAATCGCATCTTTAAATCCCGCCTTCTCAAAAGCTTTGTTCCACATCAGAACGCCTTCGCGGATGGCGTCGCGGTACTCAACCGGGACAGTGTTCTCAATCCAGAAGACAATTGGTTTTTTGGGTGGTGACAGAGATGCTTTCGGATCTTGCTTTTCCAAGTGCCAACGATGAATATAACGAACGAAAGGTTCTCTGCGGTTGTCGTTGGAGAAGTCCTTGTAGGCGGTGATAAAGTAGCCAATCCGGTCGTCAGCGAGACGCGGAATATAGCCGTTGTTTTCCGGTAGCTGGGATAAACTGTAATGTACTTTAAGGCTGAGTGCCCTGCTATCAGGCAGAGTCGCTAAATTTGCGTCCTGGCTACTCGTCGATGAGAAACCGTAAATCGAGGAAATTTCGATATTGAGGGGAAAGGCTTTGGCGGTGTCGAAATACGACTTGTTGCTGTCGAGGCGGTAGGAAGTATTTAAAAACGTTTTTAACATTGAGGTTAACCCTGGCAAATCGGTCAGGAGTAAGTCCCCCATATCGATAAGCAGGGTTTTGCGTTGCGAATGAGTCGCTTTGATGTCTAGGGAGTAAAGGACAGAGTCGCTAAACGCCCGGTTGAGCGATCGCTCTTGCGGCTCCCCAGAGCGCGTGCGAAAGTTAACATTGCGAACGACAAAGTGTAAGTTGTCGTTCACCCGACGAAAATAAAACAGGAAATCATTCAGGGGAACTCCGCTATAAATCCCGCGTTCTCCAATCCCCGATTCCATCGTCACGGTACCGAGGAAGTTTTTATTGAGCTGTTCGGGCTTGATTTCTAAATAAATTTTGCCCGTCTTCTTGTTGCGGTAGAGGGTAAACAACCCTTCCACCTTCTCCGTATTTTTAACGATTTCATCAAAGCCAGACTTTTTAGTAGCTTTACCCGCGTCACCCGCGTCTGCCATCTGAAGCGCTGCCTGGTTGGTATCTTTCAGCAGCCCCAATATCGGTTGTAGCGGCACCGTACTGCCATCTTCATACTGTTTTTTAGTATCTTTGACCATCCACGCAAAAGGCTGTTGCTCTGGCTGATTTTGGCTGTCTTTGATGACCCATACGTGAGAATACGGAGACGTGACAGAGGTAGGAATTTCGAGTGCTGACCCCTCTTCACTTTTTTGAGGCAACTTATTTGCGCTTCCCCGATCGAGAGGAATCTGTTGCAATTTATTAGTAAAACGGTCTGACTTCTGGCTTCCAGATAGCTGCTTCTTGGTAACAGCAGCCTCAAGCGATCGCATCTGTTGGCGACCGCCCAACCTTTCCACCGCTTTTAGAGGCACCAGCGCCTGCGCTGTTACTTGTAGCTCTATCCCGAACAACACTCCTTGTAGAACCAATAGATAGAACGGCAATTTTTTCATTTTGTTCAGCATCCGAATGACCATTCCTACTTCATCAAATCTTTAAAAAGTATTTCAGTATATTTACTGGAGCTTTACTCTGATTTTAGAGAATTGGGATTATGATACTTACGTGAAAGTCCTTAAGTATTTCTTTGCTAAAGTGCAATAGAAACTTTTCTCGTCAGTCTTTTCAGCGTAACCCAAAGGCTTGTTAAATGGAGACATCCATTTAACAAACAGACTGTTTATTGTTATTGAAAACAGTCTAGGTGAAATTGTTCCTTTGTTAGTTCATCGCTTCGATCTGCAACTTTCAGCAGGTCAAAATTCTCATGCCCAAAATTTTAGTGACATAAGGAAATAAGGTTTTTATGATAACCAAACAACGTCCCAGCTTACGCTTCTTGCTGTTCGCAACGCCTTTGATGGCTAGCTCTGCGTTCGTTGCTGCGCCTGGTTGGGCTGCAACTCTAGCCAAATCTGAAGCGACAGTAGAACTGAATAAATTTAGCCACTCACCTGTTGAGGTAGAGGCTTTTACTGAGGCTTTTACTGAGATATTTACAAGCAGTAGTGAGGTGACTGCCGATGCTGATGCCTTTGCAGAATTTACAGCCGACCCCTCCCCAAAAAAAACCTCCGCTTTCAATTTCTCTTTAAGTAAAATTGAGGGCGAAGGTAAGAGCTATTTTGGACAGGTGAAAAGCGTAGCTGGAGTGATTGGCTATAACTTTCTAGTAAATGCAGGTCAAACTTTCTCTTTCGATTTTTCAGCTTTTTTAGGTCTTAAAACCTCTATTGACGAACCAGAATTTGAATATGCTAGTGCATCTGGCGAGGTAAATTTTCAGTTATATAACACCCAGAATAATAAAGATACGAAGACTTGGATTCCTTTAGACTTTTTTAGCTTAGCCGGAAAAATAAAGACATTAGAACCTGGTGATTTTCTTGCTTATGAGAAGAGCGCCAACGTAACCGTTAAGCCAAATAAAGTTTTTTTAGAGACTTCTTTTGGAGGCAACGAAGAAACTGCTGAAGCTTTTATTCAAGGTAAGTTTTCGCGTAAATTCGATAGCTTAACTTATCTAACCTTAGTAGAAACTAAGACAAATAAAGTGAAAGCAAGTAAGGCAAGTGCTGAAACCCCAGAGTTTTCGAGTACCTTAGCTTTACTCTTATTCTGCTTAATGGGCGTTGGATATGAAGCCAGAAAGAAAGCTGTTGCAGTGAAGTCAAAGTAAAAACGTCAGGCGCCTAAAGTCGTAGCTACGCGAACGAAGCCTGCCTACGTAGCCTTCATTTTTCAGCCTCTTAGTAGGGAATAGTTGCTGTAGGGGCACGGCAATGCCGTGCCCCTACAATGGCATAGAGATGATTTTTTCTAGAAGTCCCTACCTAATGCTTGTAGAAAGGGCGATCTGTAATCGCTAGGGATATAACAATTCTCGTTTGGATGCAGTAAGGTTATATCCCACCCCACTTTTCAGGCAGGTGTCTATTTAGAAGTCACGCTTGATGTTGCGCGACTTCTACAACGATTGCCCGAAGAAACTTCAACCGTAACGCATTGACGAATTGTACTCTCACTATCATCCGACGTAATGACTACGCTCTTGGCTTCTGCAACGCTTTTTCCATCAGATGAGACGATTCGCTGAATTAAGACTTTAGAACGGATCACGATTGATATCCTCCATTCTGAATACTGAATTAAAAGCAAGAGTTAACATTGAATTTTAAATTCACCCAAAATTGGTGGCTTGTTTAAACTATTTGGTTATGAATCATATAATTTAACTCACTGGTTAACCACTCTTCAAAGAGTCTATCAAGGATTTCTTGATACCTTTCAGGGGTTAATTCCGCAGGAATGAACTCTTCAACCATTAAGAGATGATAACCTTGCTCGGTTTGGATGGGTCCAATTACTTCTCCGATTTGGGCACTAAATATAAGGGCGGCGATCTCTGGCTTTAAGTTCCAGCGGAAAAGCTTGCCTTCCAATCCACAATGATGTCTGCGCCTTTCATCACAATCGTAAAGATGAGCGGCTTGATGAAAATCGATCTCCTCTTCTTCAATTTGATAGAAAAGTTCTTGAGCGACCTTTTCGTAAGGCACAATAATTTGGTAGAGTAAAACTTGGTCAAAATCAAGCCGATTTTCCGCAAAGAACTTCTCGACTTCTTTAGAGAATAGAGAATTAGCTAACTTGCAAGCCAGAATGCGATCGCTAATTCCTGCCTCCCAGTCATCCACAGTAATCATCTGGTCTGCCAGCCATGCTAGCGTGTCTGAGGCTTTCTCCAAACGCTTCTCATAACGCAGCCTATCCGCGTCAGCCTGAATTTCTTCTGCGGTGACTGTTAGGTTTCTTTCCTGAGCCGCTTTTTCGATGATTCTTTGATATAAAATTTTTTGATGGACATCCTTCAACTGAAGATTTTTTTTCAGGAAATTAACCACTTCATTCGGATGAATAGATGCCCCTGAAAGATCAGTCATATCATTGTTATGACTCCACTCAGTTAGACTTAATCAGTAACTAGCCTCACACCAAGGCCTGGAAAAACTCGGCTACCTAGCCCTACAAGGCTATAGGAAGCTCCTTCATTGTTGCTACTATTATTTTCAACAGAAAGGTCTTTACGTTGTTCAATAATCTCACGCTTGTCTGGAAGAGATGATAGCAAAGAGAAGTTGCTAATGTAGGTTGCGGCAACGGTTGATGAGCGGGAAGTGCCTGGGACGTTAGGGTTAGAGAAGGTTGCCACTGGCAAGGTGGTTGAGATTCCAGCAGCATTAGGGATGATTGTTGCTGGCGCATTAACTTTAGCGCTAGTGATATTAGCGCTAGTGATATTAGCGCTATTGGGATTGGCAGAGGTTGCAGGTGTAGGAACGGTGACGCTAGTGGGATTGGTAGAGGTTGCGGGTGCGGCAACAGTGACGCTCGTAATATTAGGAGAAGTTGTAGATGCGGCAGCTGTGGCGCTAGCGCTACTGGATGTTGCGCTAGGAGTAAAGACTGTCGCACTTTGGCTACTGGGAGTTCCTGTAGGAGATGTCGCTGTCGCACTACTACTACTGCCAGAACCCGCTGAAGATGAGAATGCGCTAGAGGTACTTTGACTGCTGCTGAAACCGCTATCACCAGACGAGGTTGCTGTTGCACTACTGGTAGCGGTGACACTACTAGAACCACCTCCAGAGGAAAATGAACTAATGACGCTTAAAGCGCTGGTGAAATCTTTGCCACCCGGAGGGTTAGCTTGGGAAGGTAGAGCAACAGATACGATCAAGCTTCCAGCTAGACCAAGATACAAAACGCATTGAGATGATTTAATCATATTGTTTATATGTCCTTAGATCAACAACTTAAATAAAGTCACCAAGGCAAACTAAGGCATAATTATCTTCAGTTTTTACAGTCACAGAAGGATTGATAAACAGTCCAAGGTAGGGTAAATCTTGAACTGTTATCTGCCAAATCTAGATTAATAGCCACCGGAAGTCCATGTTGAAACAGACATATTACCCTTGCTCCCAAAAGCACTAGCTGTGGCCTTCAGGCTATTTTTTGTTCCCTTGCTACTGCTAGTCGAATAACTAAAGTAGTCCGTGTCTTTGACATCGATATAATCAATCGGGATGCTGATATCTTTCAAAAAGTCGTGCAAGGTAATCTTGCTTGAGCCACCTGTCACCCCACTTGAGTCCGAAATTCCCGAATCAAAAAAATTTAAATCATTGATTGTTAATCCACTCATGGGAGTCCTCCTGCTAACAAAAAGGCCGCTGAAAGCCTTTTTATTTACTTAAAATTGGCTTTCAGCAGTTCTCAGACTTAAATTTGCTCAATGGCTATAAGCAATAGCCATCGTTAATTAGTTACTTTGGTAAACGTTGGCTGAATTGGAAGAAATTGCTACGGCAGTTGCTGGACCGAAAAATGATTTAGCCGTCGCTTTGGAAGAAGCGTATTGACTGAGATAGCTGTAGTTGCTCTTAGATGTGCTGTAGTAGCTATAGCCAGCACCAACAACGCTGGGAGATTGTTCGGCAACTTCTAAATGGCTCAGGTCAGAAATAATCATGGGATGTCTCCTTTTCAAAATGGGTTTAGTTTTTGCAGAAATCTGGTTGAAAAGCCAATTCCGGGGATAAGTTTCCCCAAGGTTTACTACTGAAAAAGCTCAAAGTTTAGAGCAGCAGTCACCTTTCATCAATTAATTTGGTAAACGCTGGCGTCATTGGTAGAGATTGCTACCGCAGTTGCTGAACTTAAAAATGATTTAGCACTTGCCTTAGAAGAAGCGTATTGATCGACATAGCTGGAATTGCTCTTATAATTGCTATAGCTATAGCTATACCAACCACCAACAACACTGGGAGATTGCTTCGCAGCTTCCAAATGGCTCAGGTCAGAAATAATCATTCGATGTCTCCTTTCCAGATTGAGAATTTGGTTTACTTTTTGAGTAACCGAGTTAGAAAGCCTATTGTCGATAGACTTCCAGAGAGGTTTACCCTGATAAATGCTCAATATTTAGAGCATTATTTAACAGCAACCGCCACGTTTAAAAATTTAGTTGGGTAACGGTGGCTACATTTGTAGAAATTGCTACGGCTGTTGCTGGACCAAATACTGATTTAGCCGTTGCTTTGGAAGAAGCGTATTGATTGAGATAGCTGGAATTGCTCTTATATTTGCTGTAGCTGGAGTAGCTATAGCCAGCACCAACAAGGCTGGGAGATTGGTCGGCAACTTCCAAATGGCTTAGGTCAGAAATAATCATTGAATGTTTCCTTTGCAATTCAGTTTTTTTCTGAAACAACCTTGTTTGGTTGATATAAACAATATAAACAGTATGGTTAAGGTCGTGTTGCCATTTTGGCATTTTTTCTCAATGATTTAAAAAATAGTGCGAGAGCAGTTTTTTGGCAATTGTAAAAGAAAAACCTGCCCCATTCTTTAGTAAAGATGAACGCGGCAGGATTTTTACGACTGGTCAAAAAATCAACTTCAATCTTGAAGAGCAGATTTTTTTGTTATTTTAATTCCCGAAAAATTGAGTTTATTTTTTGAGTTTTTATGACTAACCAGGGGTCAAAATGACCCCCGCTTCCCCGTACTTGTGGCTCAGCGATCGCTTCTAGATAACCAAGGTCTTTAATTGTGCTTAAGCACTTGTGTGACTCTAGGCTCTCTGACCCGATTGCAGCCATTTGATTATCTGTATTTAAAGTATCTGTTTTACAGTTGGTGTGTCTGCCAACTTGGCAGTTTTCTTTGAGCAATCGGTTGTAGGTTCGGTAGGGGATGTAGTGTAGGGGATTGTAACCAGCAAACCGCAATAGTAAAACGCAAGCCCAAGAATACTTTCCTTCCATGATGGCTTCAACAACTTGATTAAACTGTTCGGAATTCATGGTTTTGTCAAGTTTAGGATTAGAACAGGGAATGTGATAAGCCATAACAATTGCCCTTGGATAAATTTGGTTTTACAAACTGATGCCGCCTTTTTGCATCTGGCGGATGGGATCTAACAGAATGTCGGCAATCCGGCGTCGGCGGATGATAATCTCCGCAGAGGCAGTTTGACCGGCTTTAAATTTGATGTTTTGACGATCTGCATTGATATAGTTACGATCCAGCGCTACTTCAATTCGATAGACTTCTCCCAGTCGCTCATCGGGTTTCGCATCGGGAGAGACGGATTGTATCTTCCCGGAAACGATACCGTACTCCTGATAGGGGTAAGCGTCGAATTTGATTTTTACTGGCATTCCCGTCTTCACAAAGCCCGCT
This sequence comes from Trichocoleus sp. DQ-U1, assembly GCF_039961925.1. Taxonomy (NCBI): domain Bacteria; kingdom Bacillati; phylum Cyanobacteriota; class Cyanophyceae; order Leptolyngbyales; family Trichocoleusaceae; genus Trichocoleus; species Trichocoleus sp. DQ-U1. Next base: position 12,407 of record NZ_JAMPKB010000074.1, read on the forward strand.
TCTTGATTGGGTAAACTGGCTACGAGAATCAGGGGTGCTTTGTGGGGAGCGATTTCGGCAACAGTTTGGCTGGGTTGAACCACTTCGCCAACGTTGCGGACTTTCAGAGACGACACCACTCCATCAACGGCAGCAGTCAGAAACCGTTGTTTGAGCTTTGCTTTAGCGGCGTTCAGCAGATTTTGAGTTTCAGCAATTTGGGCTTTAAGCTGAGTCATTTCAACTTCTAATTCCTGAATTTGCTGCTGTGTTTCTATCTGAGTTTTGCGCTCTTGAGCTTGTTTTTGAGCGAGTTCTGCGTGGAGTTGCTGTGCTTGTGCGAGCGTCTGCTTTAAATCGCCTTGACTTGAAGCGATCGCGCGATCGCCATCTCGCAGAGCTTGCTGGGCCTCAAACAGTCGGTCTTTAAGAGTTGTGTCTTCTTCTAGTTGAGTTTTGGTGATGGCACTTTGGCGATCGCGCATCATTTGCTCGGCATCCAGCAAATATTTCTTGGAGATCGCCCCCTCTTTGACCAGCGGTTTTACCCTCTCGACTTCCTCTACCGCCGCCGCTACATCAGCTTTTAGTTTCTTGTGCAGTTCTGCCGTCGTCGCCGACAGGGGTTTTAGTGTTTCGAGTCTTTCTTGATTCGCCGTCTTTGCCGTTTGAAGTTGAGCGATTTGTTCGCGGGTAGCAGATCCTTTGGCATTGACTTCGGAGATCGCAGCAAAAGCTGCTTGAGTGTCTGAAGAAGCGATCGCTGTCTGGGTTTTCACTTCCAGATGCGTTTTCTCTAGAAGCGCTTGTTTCTGAATAAGTTGCATTTGATTCGTTGCCAGCATTTGCTGCAAACGCTCTACTTCACCCGCCGCAATTTGGGTATCCAGTTCCACTAACACTTGACCGGCTTTTACCGCTTGACCTTCTTTGACGGCAATGTTGGCAACCTTCCCCATTTCCACTGGGTCAATCTTGTAGACGGCTCCTTTGGGCATTAACCGTCCTTGAGCGTGACCCACTTCGTCAATTTGCCCAAAGGTAGCCCAAGCCCCAAAAGCCAGACAGAAAGCCATTCCGCCCAATATCAGCTGGCGAGGAAGCGTGGAAGGTGGCTGGTCAAGCACCGTCTGCAACGAGGTAGACCATTGGTTGGTTCGAGTCTCTGGAGAAGTGGCAGACGCGAAATGAACTTGATGCTAGCTGTTTCAGTCGAGGTGGGCTGTACGCTCATTTCGATAGAGCCAGTCGCACCCCCATAAATCTCAGCAAAAGAGCGATCGCACTGACGCTGAATCTTGCCAGGATGAGTAACCGACTCGCCTTGAGTCGGAGTACGGGATAATATCCCCTGGCTATCGAATGAATTCTGGTTGCTACCTGTATAGCCTGAGCCAAAAGGCTCAACGGGTGGAGTTAAGGGTAGGTTTGAGGCCGTTGATGCAGAAATCGATCTGATTGGTTTTTGCATGGCTGTGGCCCAGAATGAGCAAGTTCAAAGTTTGAGATTGAGGATGGCTCTCGTTGCTTGGATTTAACGAGCGGTGCCATTTTTAGCCGGTTTCAGCAACATTTTGGTTTGGCTTTTCATCGTTACCAATTTTTCCACAGGAACTCCCTTTTTATCCTAATTTCTGCTGCTTGGAAAGTCTGCCAAATTGGCATATTTTTTGCCAAATTTTCTGAATTAGCTGCCAATTCACCGAGGACTGGAATTGATGATTGCAATGCTACTGAACAAATGGTCGTGGAAGAGGAATTTGGCAGAACAAGAATCTTTAACATCGTAACGGTTGTAATTTGCTCCACATTCCTGCCAACGGATGAAACCAATTTCAAGTAAAACTGTAATAATTCATACAAGTTGGCTCGGTTTAGAACATTTGGAGTTAAAGATCCAGTTGTTGCTGCGCTAGATGGTAATAAAGACCTTGAAGCGAAATCAGTTCATCATGAGTACCGCGCTCAATTAGAATGCCTCGATCTAAGACCAGGATGCAGTCAGCGTGTCGAACCGTTGAGAGTCGGTGGGCAATGATAAAAATTGTGCGATTTCGGCTAATTCGAGCTAAATTTTGCTGGAATCGCCGCTCGGAGTCAGTATCTAGAGAGCTGGTAGCTTCATCTAAAATCATAATTTGAGGATTTCCCAAAAGCGCTCGAGCGATCGCAATTCGTTGTCTCTGTCCGCCAGAGAGATTTGCCCCCCGTTCCCCAACTTTTGTGTGATATCCCAACGGCATATCTTGAATAAAAGCATGAGCTTCTGCAAGTTTTGCCACTTCAACAACTTGCTCTAAGGTAAAGTCATCCGAGTAGAGCGTAATGTTTTCTAAAATGGTTCCAGAAAACAGAAAACACTCCTGCGGCACCACCCCCAACTGACTCCGCAAAGATGAGGGAGAAACATGGCGGGTATCGTGACCATCGACACAAATTCGACCGCTGGTTGGCTGATATAAACCCTGGAGAAGATTGACCAAGGTACTCTTTCCAGAACCGCTGCGCCCGACAATTGCCACCGTTTGCCCAGATGTCACTTCAAAAGATAGATTCTGAAGCGTATTGCGCTCTTGATCTGGAGAGTAGCGGAAGGTAACATTCTCCAATTTCACCTCGCCGCGCAACCGAGGTAGAACTAGCAAAGGTTTTTGAGGACTTTCTTCAGGTTGCGCTGAAAAGACGTCATTCAGCCGTTCCACAGATACCATGACTTCTTGCAGTTCATCCCAAAGGTTCACCAGTTGCAGCACCGGGTTGATGACACTGCCAATCATCATATTGAACGCCACAAACTGACCGATCGTGAGCCGATCCTGAATCACCAGCGTCGCCCCGTACCAAAGCAATGCTGTAGTACCCAAGGTATTAATTAAGCCGCCGGTAACTTGCAAGCCGTTTGCCAGTTTTTGACCCTGAAATTGAGCATTTAGGGTGCTGGTTAAGCGGTCTTCCCAACGCCAGCGCAACTGTCGTTCTGCTGCTGCCGCTTTCACCGTGGCGATGCCGGTCATCATTTCCACGAGTGAGGAATTTTGTCCCGCTTCCTCGTTAAAGATTTTCCGCGACACCCCTCTGAGAAATGGACTCGCCACGACGGTCAAAATAACAATCGGGGGAATTAGCGCCACCACTACTAAGGTGAGACGCCAGTTGTAATAAGCCATTAGCCCCAAATAGACGATTGCCATTGAGGCGTCTAACCAAGCTGTAACCGCTTGGCGAGTTAGAAACATCTGGATTTTCTGGTTTTCCTGAACGCGCGTGATAATGTCCCCGACATGGCGCGATTCAAAAAAGGCGAGGGGTAAGGTTAAGGTGTGGCTGATAAAGCCGCCGATCAGGGTGAGGTCTAATCGGTTGCCAAAATAATCCAGCAGGTATTGTCGAATTCCCGTGACGCAGACGCGCCAAACGCCAAATAGTAGCAGACCAAGGCTGAAAACGTGCAGGGCGATCGCGCTTTTGTGAACAACCACCCGGTCGAGAATTATCTGGGTAAACAGGGGGGTAATCAGACCAAAAATCTGGATCAGCAGAGACGCCAGGATAATTTGTCCGATCGCGGAACGATAAGGCCAAAGCAAACCCCAAAAGCGATTGAGAGAATTTTTTTCCGTTGGGGCGGCGTGCAATGCTGGCGTCGGATCGAGCAGCAGGGCGTATCCCGTCCAACTCGCAAGAAATTCCGCCGCAGAAAGCGATCGCCTACCAACAGCAGGATCGGCAATCAAGATGCGATCGCCCTTGACTCGGTAAACCACCACATAGTGATCGCCCTGCCAGTGAGCAATCCAGGGGTTTTTCCCCTCGACTAGGCGATTTAAACTTGCCCGCACGGGTTGGGCGTGAAATCCAACCTTTTCTGCCGCTGCGCCTAAGTTCTTCAGGGAGGCACCGGCCCGCCCCACGCCAGCGAGATTCCGTAAGGAAGTGATGCTAAATCGTTTCCCCCAATATTGCCCTATCATTGCCAAGCAGGCGGCACCGCAGTCAGAAGAGCTTTGCTGCTCAATTAAGGGATAGCGTTGCCAAAACCATCGACCCGGACGCTTGACGGGTTTGGGAAAAGCAATCGGAGGCGATTCAGGGGGCTGGATATTTGCCTGCACATCTGAGTGAATTTGCGGCGACTGAATTTGTGGCGGTCGATTGCCATTCCAAGACTCTGGTGGAGACAGATTCTTTGGCTGATGCCGCAATTTCCCTTTCTCCGTAGATTCACGGTGCCCGTTTTCAAGCGATCGCTCGGCAACTGCTTCTGACTGCTCTGAGAAAGTTGCTGCTATTGGCGCAATTGCTCGTGCTGCCTCAAAGTGTTGCTCAGGCAACTGATAAACGACTAAATCGGTCTGGGCAATCCAACTGCTCGGTGTGGGATGAGGATACCCCCAACTTTGTCCGATAGCGGGGGGTATATCTGCGTCTTGTCGGCTTTCAATTTGACCTCTGCATAACCAAAAGCGACCCGCCTCGGAGGGTGTGGATTCAATCAAAGATGCTCCCGCTTCGATCCGCGTTTCTACTAGGTAGGGCAACAGTTGTCGTAGCGTATGGCTGCTCAAGCGCCGCCAGTCTGTAGAGGTTTTGAAGAAAATCAGACATTGCCGCCAAATTGCCTGCTGTTGCAGGTAGTCTTGCAGATTCGGGAGCCGCTCTAACCAAGGCTGAAGGTCTGCAATTGAAATCCGAGCCACAATTCCGGCACTGGCAGCGATCGCGCTCGTCAGCTCGCAATGATTGCTAAATACCTTTTCTGCCCCAAAACTTTCTCCCGATTCCACCACCAGAGCGGGAACTTCCTTACCCTGTGCTGCGTCTAAGGCTAGTAGCCGCACCCGGCCTTCACAAACTAGGTAAAAATCCCCCTGATTTTGTTCATCACGAACTGAATTTCCTGAGGCAGTGGCGGCACTATAGTTGACAAGGCGATCGCCCAGTTGAAAATCGCAAAGTTCAAATGCTCCCTCGAAGTCGGAAGCAAAGCTCGTATCTGATTGGGACAGCCTCAAGAGATTGAGGATATCGGGAAGGCTAGAGTAAGCGTTTTGTATGTCCTGAAGCGGAGGATGACCCTGTACCAGCATCCGATTCATCAGTGAGCCTCTTAGCTTTCAAGGTTTGTGATTGGCTCAATATGCGTTTCCGGTAGGTATCGCAGTAGTAACCGCTAGAATCCTTAGCCAGAAAGCATCTTTTCGATAAATTTCCCGAAAACTATAAACAGCCTAAAGTTTTTAACTTTAGGTTTTTGTAAAAAAAGCATTAAAGGAAAGTTAAGGCTGTTTAGCCGTTAACAATGTATATGTCTTAGTGAATTTACTGAGGATTTGTCAACCGAGGCGCTAACGAATCTCATAGCTTCCATACAACTTTACAGAATCTTTACAAAAAAATGATGGAAGCTTTATGGAATCGTTCGATTTGTTCATCGTAACTTTACAATAAACATTCTTAACTCCGTAAATTCCACATTGCGTCTCACATTTAATCTTTAAATTCGTTAGTGTATCAGCAAATTCTATCAATCTGATATATTTTCCAAACGGGGATACTGCTCAATCCTTCTTGAATCAGGCAAACTTAACCCCCAATCCCCCTACCAGGGAAGGGGGATAATTTCACTTTCGCCTTAGAGGATGCTGTTGGCTAATCGGGGAAAAACGATTTCATTTCACATTTTTACCGCTACACTGAATGCTTCTCTTCTCTCCAATTGAGTGGAGAGTTGGGGGATTAAATGTGTAGCATCCCCAAGGGAAATTCGGATAACGAAAAATATCGGGATACTGCCGTTAAAAGTGCGTTATCATGCCGTAGATTGCCCAAATTGCCATTGCTCGCAGGTAATGACTGGCGCGGAAAGTACCGGCAGCAGTAATCGCTTCCGGGGTTCGGAATTGCAACCCATTGTCATAAATTTGCTGCACCACAGCTTCCGTCATTTGGAAGGCTTCCTCTTTCATTCCCATCTGGATCATGAATGCTGCTAGCCCAAAGTTAATACCAGTCCAGACTTCCAGGGGATGAGTCGCGTCGGGGTTTGCTGGTGTACCGTCGGGTTTGACGCCATTAACGGCACCAATAAAGGTTTCAGGTTGGGAGGACGGGAGGTGCCGATTGAAATTCAAAAAACAAGAATTATAGACAGTTTTTAAGGCAGATTCGGCACGCTCAAGCGGCACGAGATCGGGTAATTTTAATAAACGAGCGTAGAACTGACCGCATAGCTGATCTGCCATCACGATATCAGAGCCGCTTTCGCTATCGAGCCGGTAGTATTGACCGTTCCAGAGTTTTTCTTGATACACCTGCCGAGATTGTTTTAGCCAGGTTTGGTACTCGGTAATCGGTAATTGGTAATCAGGGGAATTTTCTTCGGAATTGAACTCAGACTTGTGTAATATTTCACCAATCGCGATCGCTGCCTCCAATGCTGCAATCCACAAGCCGCCGCAGTAGGCGCTAACCCCCTGCAACTTCCAATCATCGAACGTTTGATCGGGCGCACCTGAATTTTCAGGAATTCCATCCCCATCGATATCAAATTGCTTGACATAGGCAAGCGTCTTCACAATCGGCACCCAACACTCGCGCAAAAATTCGATATCTGTGGAACCCGTTAGGACAAAATCTCGATAAACCTGCAACACAAAGTCGCAGGGTAAATCTTTCCACAGGTTGCAATCTTGATAGCTGGTGTAGTTCGTTTTCTCCCACGGATGCTCGTTGGGGGCACCCAAATCGTGGGGCGTCGCATCGGCGGCTTTGCGAATGGCTGAGGCTTGGTTATAGCCGATAATTCGGGGCGTCTCGTCGTGGGTGGAAATCGCCCGTGCATAAGCTTCTAGCACCGCTTTGTCCAGTTTAGGCCAGAGCATCATCAAAGCAAATGAGCCGTAAAGTCGCACATCTAAGCTTTCGTACCAGCGATAATCCAAGCACTCTAGGACGCCAAATTGCCCCACAGGGTCATCTTCCGAAGCCGCAGTCCAGAGGGTGCCGCCGTCGCAAAGTAAGTACAGCTCATTAAACAGCGCCATTTTAAACCAATTGGGCAAGTCTTGACGCTGCAAAATCGGCTGTTGCCATTCTCGGATCGCATCCTTCCACATATCATCTTGCTTGAGAGCGGTGCGAACCATCGACCAGGCATTTTTGCCGTTTCGACCAAAGAAATCGGTGTAGCGGCGGTAGTATTGAGTGCCCAGATTTGGTTGCTGGGTACTCCGTGAGAAGTCCATCACTGGAAAATCCCAGCAGACGATGAAGGGAATTTGGCGAGTTCTCCCAGGTTTTAGAGTAAACCGGACAGCGATCGCGCAACCGATTTGTTCTCCCGGTGCTGCCGGAGTTTCATCTTCTCGATCTGGCAACGAGCCATTACAAGCGAATAAATCCCAAATATCTGAGCCATCCCCAATCGGGTTCCAACGACCGTGATAGAAGACTTCTAAACTAGGATTCGTGACAGTTGCGATCGCCCACTGTCCTTCTCCCTCTCCGACTTCATCGTGTAGCCTCACCCGATCTAGCAGACACCCCACTCGGTGGAAGTCCACAATCCACTGATTTAAATTTCCGGTACTATCCCCCCAGCGCGGCTGGTACTCGTAAACCGGACTGCCATCATCCCGCACCCGCACTTCCGGAGATTGAATCGCATTCGTAAACCAACCCACGACATTCTGCCACGTCAGCATGATGCTAATCGTAATCGGCTTATCCGTGGGATTGTGGGCAGTCCAGTGAAAGATTGCTGTTGGGTAAGAGCTTTCTTGATAGTTACCCGCCCAAATCGGGGAGAATTGTTCGCACGTCAACTGAGACTGAAATACCCCTTCATAGACAAACCAGCTGCGGGGATACAGCGCATGATAGGTTCCCGAAGAATTTCCGACCGACTCCGGACTCCCGGCTCCCGACTCACGACTCCTCCCTTCCTTTGGATACCACAACCACCGGGATAAAGTCCTATCATCAGGCGGTTCTGTACAAAGCGCATAAGCTTGCGCGGGGGAGTCTTCTGGCTGCTCGAAGACGCTGAACTGACAAGCAGGCAGGCTCCGGAAGACGTGTTCTCCGCCATCCAAATGCCACAAGTTAAAGTCGCCACGCGAAGAACGACCGATGCATCCGGCTCCAAAGCCACCCAAGGGCATCCCGTGCCAAGGGCCATCGTCGAGATTACTAGGGTAGCGAACCGTGTGGGGTTTGTCCCAGCCGAGACCAATGGGACGACTCCAAGTGCAATCGGGGATTTCGGGGCGAGGGCGTTGATAGATCATGCCTTGATTTTACGGTCTTTCGTTCCTACGATTACCCAAATTTTGTCAGTTCTTCTCTAGCTTCCCGATAAATTGGGGAGTTAAGAAGTCTATATACTGCAAACAAAAAACAAAATGTATTAGCATTGCACATTACGTAGTATTACTTAATTGCAAAAACTTTTCTTGTTGATTTCTCCTGAAAAATACGTAACTTAATCTATATTTTACAGGCATCTCTTTATAACCATCTGTATGACTAAATATTAAGAAATTGCACTACAGTCTTAAATTTTTAATTATTTCTTTACCTCTAAAAAAATGACAAACTTCACTAAACTTTTATAGATTCTTTATCATTTCCGATGCTTATTTTTATGTCTAAAGGGGGATGATAAAAAATATTCAATTTGATCGCTAGAGTATTACATACATGGAAGTTATCTCTCGGAAAACTGATTCATCAGCGAATCCACAGCCAGAGTTAGTTCAAAAAAAAGCTGACGAACTTCTCAAACGATACGCAACCGGACAAAGAATCTTTAGTAAGGTAACAATGCAGGCAGGCAAGCTATGTATTTCTACATTTAACTTGATGGGAGCCAATTTAAGAACTGCTTGTCTAAGCGGAATTGTCCTAGTTGGCGCTAACCTAAGTCAAGCTGATTTGGCTGCAATCGACTTAAGACGCTCGGATCTCAGTAAAGCCAATTTAACTGGCGCGAACTTATGGAAAGCAGACCTCAGTGGGACGAACCTTAGTTATGCAAATTTAAGTGAAGCTTTTTTAGGAGGAGCTAACTTGAATGGAGTGAATCTATATGGAGCTAATTTGAGTCGATCCAATCTCAGAGGAGCCGATTTGTTGGAAGTTGACTTGAGCGGAGCCATTCTGACTCAAGCAATTATGCCCGATGGCAGTATCCATGAGTGAAAAGGATTGGGAACATCTTAAGGGATGTCCAGAACCAAAGCAGAATATCGCCCAACGCGAAGAGGGCGCGGCGTTTGTCTAGAAGCATCCCTTGGCTGAATCAACGCGCGATCGCGTTCCATCTACTCTCCATGTATATGTAAAATATCTTAGGTCTACCTACTTTGCTTTCCAATAGCTGTGCGTTGACCGTTGTTGATTAATTAGAGTGTATTTGTAAAATGGGTCTTAAAATCGTCGAGAATTTTGACAGTAGTTTTGCGCTTGCGCCAGAAGCGAAAGAAGCTCTGTTCAGTTTATTAACAGGTGAAGCTTTTCTCACCCAAATTACTGAACAGACAAACTGGGAAGCAGTTGAGTTTACAGAATTACTTTTTCAACCTGTTCCTTACAGCACTGCAACTCCCAAAGGAATGCCAGCAGAATTTGAAACATATAAAGAATCTGCCGAGCATATTATCATCAACGTGCCGCCGAACTTTATGTTCAAAGCAAAAATATTTAAACCGTCTCGTCTTTGTGCCATTTATAGAAAGGCGCAGTTAAATTAAGATAGGCTAGGTGGTTGAAACCGCAGCTATACACATAAAGCTTGCCTTTTCTGGTTTAAAATTTATGATGTTTCGTTAGTCCGTGCCAAGCGGGCTTATTTTGTTTAGCCGCGATTTCCAGTTACCAGGGCTAATAAGTTGACGATGAGCGCTCCTCCATAAGTCGTGAAAGTGAGATACCCGACTTCTTCAAGAAGTCGGGTATCTGAATTCTTAGCATCTTACAAGGCAATTATTTCAAGCTTGTGCAGCGTTTATTTAAAAGGACTCCAAAAATAAAAAATAGAATTTTTAAAATAGCTAAAAATAATCCAGAAGGTAAATAGACAAAAATATTTATCTATCATAAGGTCATAAAGTGAAAACAGTTTTATCAAGTTAGTCTGAGGACTCAGCTAACAGTCCTATGTTAAAAGTGTTAAAAGTCACGCGCTCTCAACTGCAACGTTATGGTGTTGCTGCTTTGTCAGTTATCTTAACGTTGCTGCTGCTGCTGCTATTGCCGCCGACTAATACATCCATTTCGCCGCTGTTTTTTGCCGCTGTGACGTTCAGTGCCTGGTATGGCGGACTGGGGCCAGGGGTAGTGGCTACGGTAGTGGCTATTTTCGCTAACAACTACTTCTTCATACCTCCGACTTATCAGCTAAGGATACACAGTGGAGCGGACGTTCTCCAGCTAGTCGTATTTACCTTAGTCGCGCTGCTGATTAGTTCGTTAAATGCAGAATTAGTCGCTGCGAAGCAACGAAGTGAGGCAAGCTTATCAAAACTAGAAGTAAGCTACCGTCGCCTGATTGATACAGCTCACGAAGGCATCTGGTTGATTACCCCAAACTTGCGGACAGATTACGCGAATCAGCGGTTAGCTGAGATGTTGGGTTACAGCGTCCAAGAGATGGGCGATCGCTTTGTTTTTGACTTCATCAATCGAGAGGAACGCATCGAGGCAGAGCAACACATTGAGCGAAGTAAACAGGGAATTCGAGAGCAATTTGATTTTCGGCTTCGCCGTAAAAATGGCGAAGACCTTTGGGCAATCCTCTCCACAAACCCGATTCTCAATCGGCAAGGTGAGTTTATCGGGGTGCTGACAATGCTGACCGACATCACCAAGCGCAAACAAACCGAGAAGGCACTCCAAGAGAGCGAGAGGCGCTTCCGACGACTGGTTGAGGCGAATATTTTTGGTGTCACCTTCGCCAACTTTACCGGAAAAATCAACTACGCCAACGACGCTTTCCTGAAATTAGTCGGATATGAGCGGGAGGATTTGGTTTCGGGTCGGCTTTCCTGGGAACAGATAACACCGCCGGAATATCTGCATTTGGATGCACAGGCAGCCGAAGAACTCAAGAAAAATGGTGTTTGTACCCCATTTGAAAAAGAATATATCCGTAAAGACGGGAGCAGGGTTCCCATTCTTATTGGTGGTGCCCTGTTACAGGAACCTTACGACCAGCAACAAGAAGGGATGGCCTTCTTGATAGACTTAAGCGATCGCAAGCGAGCGGAGGAAGCGCTGCAACTGCGATCGCAAGCACTCCAGAATCAGCAGCAATGGTTAGAAGACGTGCTGAATCTGATGCCATCTCCTTTGCTGTTTGTTGAGCCAGGAACGGGTCGAGTCCTGTTTTCCAACCGAGCCGCTGACGAGTTGGCAGGAGGCGAATTTCCCAAAGATAAACCAGCCGAAGAGTACCACACCGTTTACTATTGCACGGATGCGACGGGAGCGCAGATTCCCAACGAGCAAATGCCAGGAGTACGAGTAGCACGCGGCGAACGGCTCAACGGGTTTGAGATGAACTGGCACACGCCAGGAGGAATCCGTTCCCTGATTGTCTTTGCGGATACCCTGCCACCGATGCACGGTCATTCCTCGGTCTGTGTCGTGATGTTCCAAGACATTAGCAAACGCAAGCAAGCAGAAGCAGCTCTGCGCCAGAGTCAGAAGCGGTATTCTACCTTAGCGAGAGTTTCACGGGTGGGAATCTTTCATACAGACAGTCGGGGGAAGTGTTTGTATACCAACGAACGCTGGTGCGAACTGACCGGAATCACTCCAGAAGCCGCATTGGGAGAAGGTTGGGAAACTGCCCTTCATCCGGAGGATCGCCAACGCATCTTTGAATGGTATCAAGCCGCGCAGGGAAATCGGCTGTTCCAATCAGAGTATCGATATCAGCATTCTGATGGTTCGGTGACTTGGGTATTAGGTCAAGCGGCTCCTGAAATTGGAGAAAACGGTGAGACCATCGGTTACGTTGGGACTGTCACCGATATTAGCGATCGCAAACAAATAGAAATCGCACTGCAAGAAAGCGAAATGCGACTGCGGCGCATCGTTGACTCAAATATCATTGGCATCTTTTTCGGCGATCTGAGCGGCAAAATTACCGAAGCCAACGATGCCTTCCTGCAAATCGTCGGCTATACGCGGGAGGATTTACAAGCTGGTGAAATTGCTTGGAATCTGATGACTCCACCAGAATACGTCGAGCGGACTCAGCAGGCGGTTAAGGAACTCAGAGAACAGGGGGTTTGCGTTCCCTTTGAAAAAGAATTGATCCGTAAAGATGGCAGCCGCGTCTTTGTACTGGTGGGGACTGCTTTGTTTGAGGGATCTCTACAAGAGCAGGGTGTCTGCTACGTCCTCGATCTGAGTGAACGCAAGCGAGCCGAAGAAGAACGCGATCGCCTCTTCAAGCTGGAACAGGCAGCACGCGCTCAAGCGGAGTCAGCCAACCGGATGAAAGATGAATTTCTTGCTGTCCTCTCTCATGAGGTGAGAACGCCTCTCAATCCGATCTTGGGTTGGGCAAAACTCCTCCGCAGCCGCCAGTTTGATGAAAAAACCACCGCCCGCGCCCTAGAAACGATTGAGCGCAATGCCGAATTACAGTCACGGCTGATCGAGGATTTGCTAGATATTTCGCGGATTCTGCAAGGCAAACTGAGTTTAAATATTGCTCCGGTTAACTTGGTGGCAACGATTGAGGAAGCGATGGAAACGGTGCGTCTAGCGGCTGAAGCGAAGTCGATTCAAATTCACTCAGCGATCGCTCCCAATCTGGGTAAGGTATTGGGAGATGCCAATCGCTTACAGCAAGTCGTCTGGAATCTGCTCTCGAACGCTGTTAAATTTACACCGATAGGAGGACAGGTAAAAATTCAACTTTCACAAGTCCCAAGTCCAGAGAATTCTGAATTCATTCAATCAAAATTCAATCAAAATTCCTATGCCCAAATCCAAGTAAGAGACATGGGGAGGGGAATTCACCCAGACTTTTTGCCCTTCGTCTTTGATTCCTTTCGTCAAGCTGATAGCCAAACGACACGAGTATCCGGGGGATTGGGGTTAGGACTGGCAATTGTCCACCACCTCGTAGAACTTCATGGGGGTACTGTTACGGCTGCAAGTCCGGGAGAAGGGCAAGGAGCAACCTTCAGTGTGACGCTACCCCTAATGACAACTGCGCCTCAGACGAGTCAGGACAATCCGTTACTTGATAATTCTCCAAATTTGGAAGGGGTAAAGCTACTGGTTGTCGATGATGAGGTGGATACGCGGGAGTTAATCGTCTTCATTCTCGAAGAGTGTGGCGCACAGGTACGCGCTGTGGCATCGGCGGCTGAGGCGCTGGAGGCGCTAGCTCAGATGAAGCCGGATTTGCTGTTGAGCGATATTGGAATGCCTGAAATGGATGGCTATATGCTGATTCGTCAAATCCGAGCCAGGAGTGCAGAGGAAGGGGGAGAGACTCCCGCGATCGCTCTAACCGCTTATGCTGGCGAAACTAACCATCAGCAAATCCTAAAGGCAGGTTTCCAGAAACACCTCACCAAGCCAATCGAGCCAGACGAGTTAGCGGTAGCGATCGCTAGCCTGATGAGCAGCATCAGTTCCTGAAGCTACCCTTCCCCGAAGAATTGATGTTAGCTCAGTTGCACTAATTTAGTGCCGCATTTAGAACAGAACTTTGAGTTCGCTGGGTTCTGATTTCCACAGTTAGTACAGAAAACGTGAGTGCGAGTCT
>NZ_JAMPKB010000075.1:0-25863 GCF_039961925.1 Trichocoleus sp. DQ-U1
TATGAACTTCGGCTCAGTCAAAGGTAAGATGAGTAAAACTTATGACTGGCAGCTAGCAATCGTCTAATTTTAGACCCCATATTACCCCAGCGACGACTTTTGCAAGAGGTCTAATGCAAACCTCAGTAGCGCGAATCTCGGTCAAGCAAAACTTGATGAGGCGAATCTTTGCCATGCAAATCTTTGCCATGCAAATTTATGTCTAGCAAACCTCGGTAATGCAGAGCTTAGTAATGCAGACCTTACTAGTGCAAAACTCCTGAAGGCGCACTTGAGCGATGTAAACCTCAGCGAGGCAATCCTTGAAAAGGCAGATCTTCACTGGGCGTATCTAAGCGATGCAAATCTGAGTCAGGCAAATCTCAGTCAGGCAAATCTCAGTGAGACTAAACTCACTAATGCCAACCTTAGTCATACAAATTTGAGTCTGGCGAAATTTACAAAAGCAGACCTCAGATGGGCAGATTTGAGCTATGCAAATATAAGTAACTCAGATTGCGGTTGGGCTGATTTTAGTTGGGCTAACCTGAGCAATGCCGACCTATGTAATGCAGGTCTTCAAGGTGCCACTTTGATTGGAACGAACCTTGAGAACACAAACCTAGCAGGTTGTTCAGTTTGGGGAATATCCGCTTGGGACTTAAATTTGGACGGAGCAAACCAGTCAAACCTAATCATTAGTCCTAGCGATAGTGAACCCAGTATCACAGTGGAGGATCTTGAGGTTGCTCAATTCATTTACTTACTGCTCAATAACAAAAAAATCCGCAATGTCATCGACACAGTTACATCGAAAGTTGTGCTAATACTAGGTCGTTTTACTGATGAACGGCTGAAGGTTCTAAATGCAATCCGGAATGAACTTCGCAAGCATAATTACTTACCCGTTCTCTTTGATTTTGAGAAACCAGCTAGCCGAAATATCACCGAGACAGTCTCTACAGTTGCTCATCTTGCTCATTTTGTTATTGCTGACCTTACAGATCCTAAAGCCCTACCCCAAGAGTTACAACGTATTATTCCACAGCTTCCATCAGTCCCAGTCCAATTAATACTTCAAAGCTCTATAGACAAAGAATATGGTATGGTATGGGACTTTATGGAGTATGACTCAGTTCTAAAAATTTATGATTATGATAATGTTGAGCAATTGCTTACTTCTTTTGAAGAAATTATTGATTTAGCTGAAAATAAGATCGAAGAATTACTAGAAAAGAAGCTAAAAATACAGCAAGAGAAGTTGAATAGACGAGAAAAAAGGGTTTAAAAATGATCGAAGATAAATCTCAAATAACTCCTGACGCTACCCCTCAAGATACTCCATCAAGTCAATTACCTAAGGCTAGTTCAGCCGATAGGAGAAGAGACACTTATGGAGTAAAATTTCAGGAGCATCTTTTGGAACAGTACAAACTTTATGTGGAAATGATAGATAGAACTACTGCAAAAAGAAATCAGATGAATAGTTTTTACATATCTTTACTTTCTGGTCTACTTGCTTTCATTTCTATAGCAACAAATAAAGATATTGTTAATTTAAAATTACCTAATTTTCCAGCTATAGCAGTTTTAGCAGTAGCGATTTTAGGAATAATTTTGTGCTTTGTGTGGCAAGCAAACATCCAGTCATACAAGCAACTTAACTCAGGAAAATTTAAAGTTTTAAGTGAAATAGAACAATATATGCCATTCCCTTGCTATGACCGAGAATGGGAAATTTTGAAAAAAGATAAGCGATATCAAGGATATTTAACACAAACACAAGTTGAGAAATATGTTCCTTTCATTCTCACTATTCCTTACTTAGGCTTACTCATGTACTCTCTGCTTGCTATATTCAAATAAGGCTTTAACTTAGATCGGGCATGCCGCGAGAGCTAACGCCCCAGCTTCTCGAATTCGCAGACACGCGCTAAATATCAAGAATCACCATCGCCGTCCAACCGTCATCTGCTTTTTCCAATTGGAACTGGTGTAAAGTAACCGCTTTGACATCTACTCGCTGTTGATGGCGATCACGCGTTTCTCACTACGAGGTGACGTGGCTGGAGCCTTTGATTTGCTTGCCTGCTTGCAGCAACTGGCGTGTCAGTTGCAGGTTCAACAATACCAGTATTAGTCCCAGACCTGGAATTAGCAGAAAAATTTTCTCCGAGCCTAGTAAGAGAGCGAAAGGAGAGACAATAGACAGCGACAGCACCGCCAAGGGATCGAAATGGTGAATTCTCAGTACCGCAAAAATAGTTGGTGGCAATACAATTAGTGTCCCTAGCGTTCCCGCTGCTCAGAGCGTCCGTTGCTGAGTTCGCATGAATAATCGCAGTTGGGCTATGCTTGCGTAAATTAGGATTAAGCTAGCCACTAAAGTAAGACCAAACAACGCCCCAGTTCTGCTCTCATTTACTTTTGCAGCAGCATTTATACCAGTAGCTGATTGTGCAGGGGAGAGTAAAATAAATAAAGCCAAGGGGATGATCGCAATCACTACATTCAGCGCGATCGCTACTACCGCTGGACTTTTTTCACCCCAAATTAAATCCTTTACCAACGAGCTATCAGCGAATCTCTTGCTATTAGAACCCCGCTTGGGTCGAGCGCTTACCCAATCCTGTAGAGTTTGGCGATGAGGCGTCACAGCAGCAATTAAACAGAGGTATAGCAACAGATTCAACAACGATAGTGCCAAGAGGTTTTCTAACAGCGGCGCAGCGTAAACGCTACGATTTTCTATGGAGTTGTAATTGGCACATCCTAGAGTCAAAACTGTAAAGCAAGCAGTTAACAAATAACTCTGCTGCTTACTTAACATAGTGGCCTTGGGATTACGAAAACAACGCTGCCAAGCTTGCCAAATAAACCAAGTCAAAATGCTGTAGTTTAACAGCACAAAGCCTACGGCAGTTAAAACACTGTCACCCAATGGTAAGCTAAACCACTTAAACCCTTCCAACCCTGTGGCAAAAGCTTCATTAAAAGAACTAGCAGACAAATGTGGGATTAGGCAAAAGGGGTTAAGCAGCTTCAGCCAAGTCGTTGAATTATAGTAACTGGTCGTACTTATTCCCTTAGTTAGCATTAGTAAAGCCAGAACCGTACCACTGCCTAACCAACCTTGAAAACCGCCCAGCCAAGAACTGACAATGCCATATAACAACGCAGCACTGTAAAAGAAAATACAGCTACCAACGAGAACCCCATAGAAACTCAAAATTTGTCCAAAAGAAATTTTGGCGGCGAGTCCAGCCCACAAATGGAAAGGAACTGCAACGACGGCTACCAGATAAATCAAAATCGGAACCCCCAGCAGTTTTCCCGTCAAAATACTCGCAGTAGAGTGAGGGCTGAGCCGAGTGAAATTGAGGGTGCCGCGACGTTTTTCAGTAGCCAAATCACTAATTAGCAAATAGGTTCCTGCTAGTAACAGGATTAAGATGCCAATAATGCTCAGGGATATAAATCGGTCTAGTGACCATAATTGCGAGTTGATGATCAAATTGTCCAATCCATCCGGCAGACATAGTGGTTCCTTACTATTAGGAAGGGGCTTGCCCGTGCAATATTTATTGTAGATATCCGCGATTCGGTTAATAGGATTCGGGAGCTGGGTTTGAAAATACATGAATATTCCAATTTGACCCAGCACAGAGATAACACTTGCCAACAGAATGTTGCGAGGTTTAAGACGTCCTTTGAGTTCCCGCAACAGTTGGGGATTCCAGTTACCCAGTGGTTCTACAAAATTGTGCATTATGGGAAAAATCTCCTCTTGAAAGGATGTTTATAAATACCCACTGCGATTGGAAGGATAAGGGTATCCTGTAAGTTATGGATATACAGACGAAAGACGAAATCTGCTTTCGCAGGTTTCCAAACTTGGGTTTTTGGTGAGTCGGCGTTAGCGTAGCGTGCCGTAGGCTAGAGAGGCTTAGCTTGGGTAATATTTTCCCCGGTCAGAGTATTTAAATCGAATATCACTGACTTAAAGGAGAATTAGTCATTCTTTGAGAAACTACAGAGTAGAGGCAATTCATTCGCCCCTACAAACAACCTATGTTCCACTCAATTGAGAACCGCAATATTCGCTGCAATCTTAAAATATCCACATCGGCATTTACAATTTGCAAAGCCTTTTTGCAGATACGCACTAAATATCAAGAATCACCATTGCTGTCCAACCGTCATCGGTTTTTTCCAATTGGAACTGGTGTAAAGTAACCGCTTTGACATCTACTCGCTGTTGATGGCGATCGCTATCTAGCTTTTCTCCCTTTGTAACCGCACTTAGCTGATGCACTCCATCTTTCTCGGATATCTCAACTTGTTGCGCTCTCAGCAGTAGTAACTCGCTGTCTTTGTAGTAGATGAATTCTTGCAAAAAATTAAACAGCAGCATATCCAACTCATCGTTTTCCAAGCTGAAGGTGCGCATCTCAGTTAGCGCGATCGCATCCAGATTGTCAATCATCACGTTAATAGTTGCATCACCTGCTGCGATGAAAAGCTCCTCTAAATCTTTTCCCCAAGCGTGAAAAGCAATATCAGCAGTGGCAACATCTTCAAGAAACTCGTAAGGCATAGGATTATTGCTCACACGTCTTTAACTGACTAATAATTTCTTCCTTGCGATCGCTTACCTGTTTACCGATAAAAACTAGCTCCGTCCCCTCTTGTTCAAATGGCTCTAGATCCCAACGTCCAGCCACGAAATTAAATAGATAGTTTCCTTCAGGAAATCGTACAAAACCTTTCGCCCGATAAACATCTGTCCCAAGTGAGTCGGCAAATTCTCCAAAACATTGCCGATTGAAAGTGGCAGGACTTGTCGTGCTAAAGGATTCAAATTCAAGTTGGTGAACGTGATGAGGTTGCGGTTGAACTCGCTCTCGACCAATCCCAAATAGCAAATCTGGGTCTACTTGGCATCGCTTAGTGTGCAAAATTGAGGCGACTTCGTTGAAGGAGCGCAATTTATCTTCTATCGCCTTTAACTCGCTTTCAGAAACCAAATCAACTTTGTTCAAAAGGAGGGTGTCTGCTGCTTCTATTTGTATCCGAGTGGTATGTCCTACCGACGGATATTTCACCATTGCATCTGCATCGATAACCGTGACAACTCCATCCAGTCGCACTTTAGTTAAGCTTTCTTGAATGTCGAACACCAGCGCATCTGGTTCTGCAACTCCAGTTGTCTCCACCACAATATTATCCGGGTCAACGCTATCAATGATTTCATTGACAGCGGCTTCAAACTCGCCTAACAGCGAACAGCAGACGCAACCACCACCGAGATCCGCCATTTGGACATTTTTGCCTTGAATGATTTTGGTATCGATACCAATTTCGCCAAATTCATTCATCAAAATGGCAATCTTTTTAGGAAAAGAGTCGAGAATGTGACGAAGCAGAGTTGTTTTTCCGCTTCCGAGTGGTCCCGTAATGACTGTAAGTGGCGTGCGTACCTGCATAAACTATCCCTTTGATGGAACTGCACTGCGATGATTGAAGAAATTCCAGCGAGAATACATTTACTTCCGGCTAAAGGCTCGCCCTACGTCGCTGTAATCAGACGAAAGCCGTCAAAAGTTTTCCACATCATTCGTTGGAATACAGAAGACGATTGCCTAGAATATGGGTCTTGGTTTAACGGTAAGTTATATCCAAAAAGATGCGATATATCTTTCGATGGAAAATGGATGGTTTATTTGGCGATGGGGGGGCGTAATGGCAACACCTGGAGCGGGGTTTGTCTGTTGCCTCGGTTAAAAACCCACTTGGAGGCAGACAATATGGGAACGTGGTTTGGAGGAGGCTATTGGAAAGATGAGAAAGAACTGTTATTGAATGGTTTGGGACAGCCAAAAGGCAGCATCCCTTTTAAATTAGGACAGTTGAATTCCCAGTTTGGAGGAGAAGATTTAGGCGTACTATATCCCCGGTTAGAGCGGGATGGATGGACTAGAGCTGGAGACAATTACGGCAATAATGTGAAAGTTGAGAATTCCAAAACGTATACGGTCAAGTGCGAAAATGACGACGGCTGGTATTGGCAGCCGAGTCGAGAGCATCCGACATTAAGAATGTATTACACAGGTTTTTTGCAACGTGGCTATACTTTCAAGTTTAGGTTAGATGAATATCCCGATCTTCTTGATTCTATTGACTGGGCTACTTGGGATTTTCTGGGTAATTTAGTGTTTGCCAAACAAGGAACGCTCTACAAATACAAGCTTAGTGACTTCAAAAAAGGTAAGCCCAGCTTTTGTAAAGATTTGGAATTTTTAGAGCAACCTAAAAAGCCAGAAATTTAGTAGAAGATGGCGATCGCGCAAATGTTAAATTTGCTTTATCCTTTGATATTTCCAATCGGTGTTAACCGCACCACCTTTTTACTAATCCCCGCTAACTCAGCCGCTTCAATCACATCATCAATGTCTTTGTAAGCTGCACCCGCTTCTTCTGCTAGTCCAGACATTGAGGTACTGCGGACATAAATACCCTTCTTCTGCATATCTTTCAGGAGTGTTTCTCCCTTCCAAGCTTTTCGAGCCTTGGTACGGCTCATTGTGCGTCCGCTTCCGTGTGCAGTGCTGAAGAAAGTTTGGTCGCCAGTGGGTACGCCGACTAATAAATAAGATCCGGTTTCCATACTGCCGCCAATGATAACCGGCTGACCAATATTCTTGTAGCGTTCCGGAACATCTGCCATTCCCGGTGCGAAAGCGCGAGTTGCACCTTTACGATGGACGAGGAGCGATCGCTTTTTCCCATCCACAACATGACTCTCTAGCTTGGCGGTATTATGGGCGACATCATAAACCATGTGCATCCCCAAGTCTTCCGCCGAACGTTCAAAGATTTCCGAAAATACTTCGCGGATGCGATGCAGAATCACTTGACGATTGGCATAAGACATATTGATGCCGCATTTCATCGCAGCGAAATAAGCTTGTCCTTCCGGAGAATCAAAGGGCGCACAAGCTAATTCTCGGTCAAGTATTTTAATTCCATACTTGCTATCCATTACCTTTAAAAATCTTTGCAGATAGTCGGTTGCCACCTGATGACCAAATCCGCGACTTCCACAGTGGAACATCACCACCACCTGATCCGGCATGGTAATTCCCATTGTCTTGGCTAACTCTGGATCGAAAATATCTTGCTTTCGAGCAACTTGAATTTCTAAATAATGATTGCCAGATCCTAGAGTTCCAATTTGATTAAAACCCCGGTCAATCGCCTTGTCACTAATCTTTGCAGAATCAGCACCTTTAATGCAGCCGTTTTCTTCAATGAGTTCTAAATCTTCTTCCCAACCATAGCCATTATTAACGCACCACTGAGCGCCTTGTTCGACGACTTTGCGAAAGTCATTCCGCGATAATTTTACAAAACCGCTGCTTCCCACTCCAGCCGGAACCCTTTCGTAGAGCCTATCTACCAGCTTTTTGATATAGGGTTTGACTTCATGGTAGGTGAGGTTTGTAACCATCAAGCGCATTCCGCAATTGATATCAAAACCGATACCGCCGGGGGAAATCACGCCCCCCTTTTCCACATCCATCGCCGCCACGCCACCAATGGGAAAACCATAGCCAAAGTGTCCGTCGGGCATACACATAGCATATTTGGTGATTCCTGGCAGCGTCGCTACATTCGTAACTTGGTCGTAAACCGCTTCATCTAATTCGGAAATTATCTTTTCTGTCCCATAAATCCGGGCGGGAACGCGCATCCCTTCCTTGTAGGAAACCGGAATTTCCCATACCGTGTCAGAAATTTGTTCTAAAAATTCCTTAATAGGCATCTCGGTTTTACTCCCAAAAGGTGATGTGGAAAATAGAGGCAACCATCTCAAACCGTATCGTTTCCAGGCTCTACCTGAGCAAGAGCTTTTGGAAGTTCTGGTCGCCCATTATTGAGAATGGGGAAAGAGATTAGTGGTAGAAGCGATCGCACATTCCCCACCAATAGAAACAGTAAAAGTCCTTGCACTACTAGCAGGTTCGTGATTAAAAAGAACGTCGCCTCTTCAATCGGCAACCCAAACAGCATAAATCCAGTGCTATAGGTCTCCGAAATGCTCCAAATTCCCTGTCCGATGGCGATGCGGTCGGCAATCCACAGGTAAACTGTCGGGATCAGAGTGCCAATCAGCCAAGCATCTTTTCTCGCCCAGAGTTGCTTTGCTCCAACTCCCCACTGTAGCGCCAGTACGGGGCCTGCCCAAGCTAAAATTAGCCCCATGTACACAGTCTTATCTGACTGCAACATGAAAGCTCCCACAATGCTGAGAACGAGCCAGAAAACGATGCCAGATGCTCGCATCCAAGGAGAAACCTCCTGCTGTGCTGGCTCAGTTGTGAGAGGAAACAGCCAGTACAGCCACAGACCCGTTAGGAGTGGCTGAAGGATGAAGAATAAATATTCTTCAACGGGAACGTAGCCAATCGTACCCACCACACGATCCGTGCCGTAGTGCCACACATCTCGCCAAACCAGGTAATTGTCCCAGGGTGTAGTATAAATCAGTGCAATCAGCGCAATCAGGGGCAGCCCTAACCAGGCTCTGAGTCCTCCGATACCAGCCAGAGGTTGGCGCTGAACCCATGCTAGAAGGAAGAGTGGTGGCAGGATAAAGACAAGGTGAAATGCGAAGTAGCTCATCTTGCTAGCAATACTCTAAACATTAATGATGCCGAAGTAAAAGCCAAAAAACAGCAACAGAATCGCCCCAGTTGCTAGCGTCAGGCTGATGCGAAATCCCTTCGGAGGCAAGTCTTCAGAGGTAATTACACTATCCCGTTGTACCTGAGTAATTGGATCTGAGTTCTTGTCTAGCGGTTTTTGGGATGGATTGGTTTCTGTTGGTTCCATAGACATTTTTTGCGTTCTGCATGACCTGCCTGCTGTCTATGTTGAAGAAACCACTCTCAGCTTACCTCGTTCTTAAGAACTACCTTCATGCGGGGTATCGTTCTGCCAGAGGAGTTCGCCCTCATAAAGTTGACTTGTAACTAGGAATACACGCAACCCTAGCCATTTTTCTAGGGTGGGTTCTCCCCATTTCTCCGATGCCGCCCGTCTTTTGAAAACGGCACGATATCAGCAGCAGGTAGTGGCAATCCGGTTTAAATCGAGCAGACCTCACCTCCCAACCCGCTTCTGTACCCCTCTTAGGGACAGATGGAGAGGGGTTGAGATTTACCAAACCGGATTGGCAGCTATCCCGTAAAAGCGATCGCATTGGAGAAATAGAATGTCTTTATCTGCATCGGAATCTTCATCGGAGATATCCAGCACCTTGCTGGCTCTGTCCAACAATTTAGCCGATACTGTTGAGCGAGTCGGTGCCTCAGTTGTTGCAGTCAATGGGCGAACCTCCCACGGGAGAAGAGGATGGCTAAGGCGGAATTCCTCCTCAAGCGGTATCCACTGGCGACCCGGTATCATCGTCACCTCTGACGAAACCATCAAGCGCGAAGAGGAAATCACCGTCACCTTACCCGATGGTCGGACAGTCCCCGTTACCATCCTGGGGCGTGACGCTAGCACCGATGTCGCTGTCCTGAAGCTAGAAAACATCAAGCTAGAAAACATCGAATTCCCGGTTGCGGAAATTGGCGATGCGGCAACTTTAAAGGTTGGTCATCTGGCACTTGCACTCGGACGAGGGACTGAGAACGGCGTGAGTGCCTCTATGGGTGTGGTGAGCGCGATTGGGGATGCTTGGCGTAGTATGAGCGGTGGTTCGATCGATCGATTTGTGCGTCTCGATTTAACCCTCTACTCCGGATTCTCCGGCGGGCCGATGGTCGATGCAGCCGGTAAAGTTGCAGGCATGAACACCTCCGGGCCTCGCAATATGGCTTTAACCATTCCCGCGTCTACGGTGAACCGGGTAGTCAATCAGTTGCTTTCAAAAGGACGGATTGCACGAGGCTACCTGGGTTTGGGAATGCAGCCGGTTCGCTTGCCGGATACGCTTAAGAGTGCGCTTTCTCTGGCTTCTAATGGTGGGGTGATTGTTGTCAACGTTGAGCCGAATGGCCCTGCGGATAAAGCTGGGGTGCTGATTGGCGATGTGTTAGTCGCAATCGATGGCAATCCGGTCAGCGACACGGAGAACGTGCAGGCGATGTTGGGGACGGAAAGCGTCGGAAAAAGCCTGAAAGTGCAGATGATTCGGGGGGGTGCGCCCCTGGAAGTCACACTCATCGTTGGCGAACGACCGGCGAGGGAGGATTAAGATGGCGAACTTGACCAGTCAGCGCTTCGCGATCGCAACCATAGAAAATACAGGTGCAAGTGCAGAGATTGCCCTGGAGTTGTCGCAAATCGCCGAACAACTACGCCGTTGTACCGTACAAGTCCGCAGCAGTGGCGGGGGTGGCGGATCGGGTACAATCTGGAATTCTCAAGGTTTGATTATCACTAACGCTCATGTCGCCCCTTTCGACCGGGCAATTGTGGAACTTTGGGATGGACGAGTCATAGAGGCTATCCGCACAGACATCGACTCCCGGCAGGATTTAGCGGCACTCCAGGTTGAGGCAACTGACCTTCCAGCCGTCACGGTTGGCGACTCTGAGGCTCTCCGAGTCGGCGAACTGGTGCTGGCAGTGGGAAATCCTCTGGGTCTAGTCGGCGCACTCACCAAGGGCATTATCCACGCGACTAACGCCACCGATGACTTCAGCACTCAAAGATGGGTGAAGGCTGATATTCGGCTAGCACCCGGAAATTCTGGGGGTTTGCTTGCCGATGCACGGGGGCGAGCGATCGCAATTAACACGATGATTGCCAATGGTTTAGCGTTGGCAATCCCCAGTAAGAGAGTAGAACGATTTCTCAAACGCGATCGCCCACTCTCTCTGGGTGTCACTCTCCGTCCCGTGCTGCTTTGGTTAGAAAATCAGCGCGTTTTAGGCTTATTGGTGTTGGAAGTTGCTCCGGGGAGTTTAGCTGCCTCGGTGAGTCTTCAAATAGGCGACGTGCTAATAGGCGTGGGCGGTGAATCTTTTCAGACTCCTGACGATCTGCTTAACATTCTCAAGGATGCCGAACCGGGAAAGCCGCTAGCGTTGGAATTTCTGCGTTCTGGGAGACGGTGCTACGCGATCGCATCTGCTCCTCAAGACACTGGCAAACCAACCTTTCCAGAGGTGAAGTCAGCGTGATTTCGGTCGTGGTGACAGCCGAAAATCCCATCGTGCGTGCGGGGTTGGAGAGCATCATCCGCACTTCTGAGTTGCTGGAAATCGTCGGTAGTTCCTCTAGCACAGACACTCTGGTGCAGCTGCTTGAGGAACGACAACCCGATGTGGTGTTGCTGGATTATTCCTTCTCAGATGACGATCCGGCTGAAGAGAAATTACTCGCGCTGGGTGCAGAATCTCCGGCACTTGTCATCTTAGCGAACAACCCCCACAGCACTTGGCTAGAGTCGGTTTTGCAAGTCGGCGTGCGGGCAATCTTACCGCGAACGGCAACGGCTGAGGAAATTGTCGCAACTGTGGTGACAGCAGCGCTGGGGCTGATGGTGCTGCATCCAGACTTTATGGATTCTCTGCTGCCTCTCAGAGAGTCCTCCGCACGCCGACTGCCTGCTTCCCCGATTCAGGCGCTGACACCACGGGAGATCGAGGTCTTAGGGATGCTGGCGCTGGGAATGGGGAACAAGAATATCGCCAAGCAGTTGAGCATCTCCGAACATACCGTCAAGTTCCACGTATCATCGATCTTTCAAAAGCTCAATGCTTCCAGTCGGACTGAGGCGGTTACTCTGGGTGCGAGGTTGGGTTTGATTATGCTTTAAGCAGATGAGGTCGTGGCTATCAACTTAAATCGCCATGCTTGGCAAATCGAATTTCCTAGCCCCTTCCCTAGCAGGGAAAGGGGTTAGGGAGAGGTTAGATCGGGATGCCAACCGTATCCTACAAGGGGGGCGGGTCATATGAAGACAGAACTCGTCTAGCTCGGTTTACTTCCCTCCTGGTGGTCCGTCATGCCTATTCGGATCTTTCTTCTGCTTTTTCGTGCCGTCAGATTCCTTTTTAGGCTTTTTGGCTTCTTTGCCACCCTTTTCCTTTTCCTTGCCCATAACAATTCCTTAATAGAGGTTCCCTTAATTGTGGAACAATTTACAGATTTCGGAACACGGAAAACTGTAATTTTATATTTCGATTTAGGGGAGCAATGGTGGTTTGGAGACCGATAGTTAGCGCTGGGACAACAAGGGCGGAAAAAGTCAGTTCGCCAGATTAAAGTTGCGATTTTCTCTCTTCAACTACATTATTCGCTGGAAAGCCCTCTTCTCGGATCGGTAGCACGCCAGGATATTGGCTCATTTCACATGGGTTCGATTAAACCTGCACCGCCTTGTGTCAGGAGTTCTTTAAAGGTATCGAAGGCACTGTGTCCGTCAGCAAGCCGCACCTAAGAGGGATGCGGAATTTGGTTTGCCTTTGGTTTCCGAACGCTGAGATAAACTGCTATCCAGGGGCAGCGCTTTTTTTGTAATGCTGACGGCAGGCCTAGAATGCAAATAGCGATCGCGCAATCATAAGCTTAGGCATCGCTAACCAGACTGACTTTTTTATATCAGTCTAAAAACTCATATAAACCAATAAGATTGCCATCAGGATCTCGAAGATAGGCTGTTTTCATTCCATAGTATGGGTTGGTCATCGGATCTGTAGTAAATTCGATGCCTTTATGTCTTAATTCGTGATAGGCTTCGTCCAAGTTAGGGACTGAGAAAATTAATACAACTTTGTCTTGACATTCGGCAATGGAAGGCTTCTGATCGTTTCCGATCATCTCTGCCATTTCCTTGCGCCTGAATAAAGCCAGCTTCATATCTCCCGCTTCAAATTCAGCATATCCGCTCGTGAAATCTTCTACATTTACCTTGAATTGCATTACATCTCGGTAGAACAGAAAGCAAGCTTCAATATCAGTAACCAGAAGCCTTGTATATGCAGATTTAACTTTCATGGCAACTTCACCTTATTTAAGCGATACATTTTTGTGGGAGATTTAAAATCGTTTCGTTCTGGATTTTGCAACCTTAACATTACAGATTCTCGCTCCAATTCCCCCAAGCATTCCTGATTCTCTGGCTTTAGCGTAAATTCTGCAAGGTGAATTAGATCGCCATTGGAAATTATCAGGAAATAGCATGGGTTTATTGATTTATTCCTTACCCTGGTTTCAGCTGCGATGATTGTCGATTAAGTTGAATGTGCCGCCATAAAGGCGATCGCGGATCGTGTCATTACTCAGGAAGTCATGGGGGAAGCCCAGATCGATCTGACTCACCTCACTGAGGCGTTGCAAATGCTCTGGCGTCAGATGGACATCTAGGCAAGCCAGATTATCTTCGATCTGGCTAACCTTTCGAGAACCGATAATCGGGATGATGACGCTGCTTTGAGCGCTTAGCCAAGCCAGCGCCACCTGTGAAGGCGTGTGCCCAATTTCTTCGGCAACTTGACACACAACGTCAGCGATCGCTAAATTCCGCTCGGAAATATTCCCCCCTATCGTTCCGATTCGCCCCTGTTCGCCCCCCTGTTCGCCACTGTTGCTCTGGGTGCGCTGATTGTACTTGCCCGTTAGCACACCGCCGCCTAAGGGCGACCACGGCGTAATTGCCAAGTCGAATGCCTTTGCCATCGGTAGCAAGTCGCGTTCTGGCGTCCGCTGAATCAAACTGTACTCGACTTGCAGCGCTACAAATGGCGTCCAGCCGTAACACTGCGCCAGGGTGTTTGCTTGGGCAATAATCCAGGCGGGTGCGTCAGAAATGCCAATGTAGAGAACCTTGCCAGAGCGTACCATGTCATCGAAGGCACGCATCACTTCCTCTACGGGCGTCATGAAGTCCCAAGCGTGCAGCCAGTACACGTCAATGTAGTCAGTTTTCAGCCGTTTCAGACTGCCTTCTAACGACTGCATCATGTTCTTGCGATGGTTGCCACTGCCATTGGGATTGCCCGCGCGCTCGCTCATGTGCAAGGGAAACGAATATTTGGTAGCAACGACAAAGCGTTCCCGTTCTGAGGCAATGAACTCACCAACCATTTTCTCGCTGGTGCCCTCTGTGTAGCCGTTGGCAGTGTCAATAAAGTTACCGCCTGCTTCCACAAAAGCATCAAAGATTTGGCGGCTTTCATCTTTAGATGCGCCCCAGCCCCAGTCTTCACCAAAAGTCATTGTGCCAAGGCAGAGTTCGGAAACTCTTAATCCACTCTTTCCTAATAGCTTGTATCTCATGGTTTTCCTCGTAGAACGAAGGGAGTTTTAGCATGGACAAAAAATCTGATGGCTCGGAATTAACCGCTTTCAGGATTGCACGCAGTAACTTTGACCTGTCACAAGCATCTTTGTAGCAGAAACCGTCGCTCAAAAATGTCAGCGGTTTACCATGCTCATCATCGATTCCGGATAACGTCCGCCGCTAGCAACGCCCTTAGGTGCCACTTCGTTGATGCGCTGCAAATCTTCTGGCGTCAGATTCACTTCCAGCGCAGCGGTATTTTCTTCCAAATATTGTCGTCGCTTAGTTCCGGGAATGGGAACGATGTCTTCACCCTGCGCCAGCACCCAAGCAAGAGCCAGCTGCGCCGGTTTGCAGCCTTTTTCTTGGGCAATTTCGCCAATCCGTTGTACCAGTTCCAGATTTTTCTGAAAGTTCTCGCCCTGAAAACGCGGTGAGTTGCGGCGGTAATCATCAGCAGCCAAGTCATCAAAGCTTTTGATCTGTCCGGTCAAAAACCCCCTTCCGAGCGGGCTATAGGCAACAAACCCTATGCCAAGCTCTCTACAGGTGGCGAGATTTTCGTCTTCTGGATCGCGGCTCCATAGGGAATATTCGCTCTGCAATGCGGTAATTTGATGCACGGAGCAAGCACGACGCAAGGTTTCCGAGCCAGCTTCGGAAAGTCCTAAATATCTGACTTTGCCTTCTTGAACCAGTTGCGCCATCGCACCGACTGTTTCTTCGATGGGAGTATTTGGGTCAACTCGGTGCTGGTAGTAGAGGTCAATCGTCTCTACACCCAGACGACGCAAACTCGCTTCGCAGGCTGAGCGAACATACTCCGGTTTGCCATTGATACCGCGAACGTTAGGGTCTTCGCTGCTAACGATGCCGAATTTAGTAGCGAGAACCACAGAGTCGCGGCGATCGCTAATTGCTCGTCCAACTAATTCTTCGTTCTTGAATGGCCCATACATATCAGCCGTGTCGAGAAAATTTAGCCCCAACTCCAGCGCCCGATGAATGGTGGCAATTGATTCAGTATCATCGCGGTTGCTGTAAAAATCTGACATTCCCATGCAACCCAAACCGATTGCCGAGACGGTGAGATCGCTTTGTCCTAACTGTCGTATCTTCATCGCTAATTTCTTTGTTAAAGTTTGCCTGATTGACTTGCGCTCAGTCTACGCAGGGAACGATGTTTTGTCACTTGCTTGGGGATACGTCTTAAGATAGACATTTTTCCTAACTGGCAATCGGTTTTCCGCCTTCACACTTGGTGGGGCTTTACTCAGCGGTTGCACATCGACTTTAAGGATCTCAAACTTATAATCTGTCCCGTTTATACTTAACGGCAGAAAAACAGATGATAGAAATCAAACCGATACAATCACACCAAGTTGAAGAAGTCAAGCGCGTAATCATCGCGGTTTGCAACGAAATATGGCAGCTTCCTGAAGAAGTGATTAGGCGTTACGATGCCATGTCTGATATAGATGACGTGCAATCGCACTACTTCGACAATAAGGGCACATTCTTGGTGCTGATTGATGAGGAGCGGGTTGTTGGTAGTGGCGCAATTCGGCATTTGAGCGACGACATCTGCGAACTAAAGAGAATGTGGTTTCTTAAAGATTATCGAGGACGAGGGTTGGGGACGAAAATGGCTCAGATGCTCTTAGATTTTGCCAGAATTACAGGTTATAAGAAAGTCAGGCTGGATACGATTGATGAACAAAAACAAGCACAAGCTCTGGAGCTTTATCAGCGGCTCGGATTCTATTTTATTGAGCGATACAATACGAGTCCTTGTACTGTGTTCATGGAGAAAATGCTTTAAGAAGTAAAAATTGCATTATCTTTCATTTTGATATTTGCTAAATACCAGTCCTGCTTTGTAGAGACTCATCAGCGATCGCTTGAAATTTCTGGTAATCTTTTGGGGTATCAATGTCGATAGCACCCTCCGGAAAGGGGATGTGAAAGACTTCGGCGGAATATTTTTTAATGATTTGTTTTGCACCTGCGGTAGTTTTCAGGCTCATGAGTTCTGGAAACAAGGTGCGGCTGAACAAAGCGGGGACGCCCAAGCTTCCTGCATACTCTGAAGCAATAATCGGTCGGCGCGTCACCTGATAAGCTTCCACGATTTGATTGAGTAGTTGGGAAGAGATGAAAGGCTGATCGCAAAGAGCGATCGTAACGGCTTCTATGTTCTGATTTAAATTACTCAGCGCTTCAATACCCACCCGAATCGAAGAACTCATCCCCTCCGCCCACTGTGGGTTTTCTACGATTTGGACGGGTAATAAGTTAACTTCCGGCTTCATTCGTTCCGCATCTGCACCCAAAACGACAACGATGGGTTGACAGCGGGAAGCGATCGCAATTTCTGCGGTGTGGCGCAGGAAGCTGCGCCCTTGATACAACAGCAGTTGTTTTGGCATCCCCATGCGAGTGGATGCTCCTGCTGCCAGAATTATCAAACCGACGACAGGCGCATTCATCCGGTACTCCGGTTGTGAATTGGTTGCTGGCGGTTTCTTAATAACCCGCCGGAACGATTGGCGAGAACCGCTTGAATTTCCGCCACAATTGAGAGTGCGATCGCTTCCGGTGTATCAGCCCCAATATCCAGTCCAACAGGGCCATGCAAGCGGTGAAGTTGGGCTTCTGTAAGCTGAATTCCCTGTTCTTTTAGCTCAAGAAGTAACTGTTCGGTTCTTCTTTTAGGGCCAAGAATGCCTAAATATTGCACGGGAGAAGGCAAGAGTGTTTTCAGGATTTCTAGGTCGTGAAGATAATTATGGGTCATCACCACCGCTACCGTGCGGTTATCAATTTCTACGGTTTCATTGACGATTTCTCGGTGAGACAAAATGACTTCATCGGCGCTGGGAAATCGGTTTGATTTTGCATTGGCAGGTCGGCTATCAATGACTGTTACGTACCATCCCAATTCCTTCGCCAAGCGTACAAGCGGGATGGCATCGTCACCCGCGCCAAAAATGACCAGCGAAACAGGTGGCTGAATCGCTTCGATAAAAACTTCTGCTTTCCCTCCCAGTAAGGGATACGCTTTAAAAAGCGAGCAATTTTTATCAAGCACTTCACGGGCATCTTCGAGGATGTCTGCACTCAAATCGGCATCTTCGAGGTTACTGAAAATTGTGCCATCTTGATGCAGCATTAAATGGGTTCCGACTTCTGCCTTTATGTGACCTTCAATGTGAAATATCGTTGCCAGAACTCCCACTTGCCGCCGATGCAGACACTCTGCCAGAAAGGTCATCGGACTTAACTCGTTCTCTGGAGTTAGGCGTTCAATCAACACCTGTACCATTCCCTTGCAACCGAGTCCCAGACCCCAGACGATGTCATTGTCGGAGGTCGTATCGTAGTTCACCAACATGGGTTGACCAGACGCGATGACCTGTTGAGCGCGTTCAAAAACGTCATTCTCCAGACAGCCGCCGCTAATTGAGCCGATTCTCTGACCCTCTAGCGTTATCAGCATTCGAGCGCCCGGACGCCGGTAGGTAGAGCCACTGACTTTGACTATGGTGGCGATCGCTACTGTCTTGCCGCAATTTTTGGCTTTTGCAAATGCGGCAACAATCTCCTGTAATTCTTTCATAGAGCGCTTTGCAGTTTGAGCCAATACGGACTGACGTCTCCCCAAACCCCTCTCCGACACGGAGAGGGGCTTTGAATATGGCTCCCCTTTCCTGGTAGGGAAGGGGGCTGGGGGGTTAGGTTCTAAGACAGATTACAGCAACTTATCCGGTGTAATCGGGAGGTCGCGGATGCGCTTGCCGGTGGCGTGATAGACAGCGTTTGCCACCGCCGCCGCCACGCCAGTGATGCCAATTTCGCCTGCGCCTTTGGCTCCAATCGGGTTAATGTACGGGTCGATTTCTTCGACGAAGTACGACTCAATTGCAGGGATGTCTGCGTTGACAGGTACGTGGTACTCGCCCAAATTGGCGTTGACGATGCGTCCGGTACGGGAGTCTGTCACCGTTTCTTCTAGTAGTGCCATACCTAGCCCCATGACGATACCGCCAATCATTTGCGATCGCGCTGTTTTGAGGTTGATTACCTGTCCCACCCCAAAGGCTCCCACAAAGCGGGTTACGCGCACTTCGCCAAAGTCAGGATCGACGCGCACTTCGGCAAATTGAGCGCCGAAGGAGTGCATGGAATACTTCTTCTCGGCGCGGCTAAACTTGGCATCAAAGCTTTCTTCGACTTGCGGCAAATTTTGGCGCGTCAGCACCGCTTGGTAAGTTTCGCCTTGGTTACGATCGCTCTTGCGAAACAGGCGTCCGCCCTCAATCGCCATGTCCGTTTCCGGGACGTTGTAAAGCGGCGAACTAGCATCCGTGCGTGCTAATTCCAGTACCTTCCTACGGGCTGCTTGCGCCGCTTCATGCACAGCAGTCCCCACGCTTCCCATCGTCGCCGATCCGCCCGATATCGGCGCACGGGGCAACTGGGTATCTCCCAGTTCAAATCGCACTCGCTCAACCGGCAACCCAAGGGCGTCAGCGGCGACTTGCGCCATCACCGTCGCCGTACCTGTCCCCATCTCTTGAGAACCACTCTGCACTAAGGCGGTGCCGTCTTGCAGGATGCGGACTCTCGCGCTAGCCGGGAAGTGATTCACGGGGTACGTGGCGCTTGCCATTCCCATGCCGATTAGGTAACGACCGTCCCGCATCGAACCCGGTTCGGGAGTGCGCCGCGACCAGCCAAATTTTTCTGCGCCGAGTTGGTAACATTCTTTGAGCGACTTGCTCGACCAAGGCAGGTTATTGCTGGGATCTATGTCTGCATGATTGCGGAGGCGCAACTCAATTGGGTCAAGTTTCACGGCATAAGCGAGTTCGTCCATTGCCGATTCCAGGGCGAACATTCCCGGACTTTCGCCGGGGGCACGCATAAAGGTCGGCGTTCCCTTGTTGAGACGGACGAGACTTTGCTTTGCTTGCAAGTTGGGAGTGGCGTACATCATGTGGGTTCCCACAGTGTACGGTTCGAGGAATTCCTCGAACGTTGAAGTATGGGAGATGCCCCGATGGGCGATCGCAGTCAAGCGACCGTCGCGGGTTGCGCCGAGTGCGACTTGTTGCTCGGTTTCTGCCCGGTGCCCAACCACGGTGAACATCTGTTCGCGGGTTAAAACTAATTTCACGGGACGACGTACCTGGCGGGCAGCGAGGGCGGCTAGCGTGACGTGGGGCCAAACCATAGCTTTGCCGCCAAACGCGCCGCCAATGAATTGACACACGACGCGCACGTTCTCGTCGGGGATGCCGAACGTCGTCGCCATTGCCTGACGCACGCCGAAGTTAGACTGCGTGGCGTCGTAAATGGTGAGGCGATCGCCCTCCCACACGGCAGTTGTCGAGTGCGTCTCCATCGGGTTGTGGTGTTCGGTGGGCGTCCGGTAAGTTTCTTCAATCCGCACTTCAGCATCGGCTAAAGCTTGCGTCGGATTGCCGCGTATCGTCTCTGGCGGTTTGCCAAACACGGACTTCGGCACGTATGCCTGCGCCTTTTCCATCTCCACCACCGGCGTTTCGACGTCGTAATCAATGCGGACGAGGGATGCGGCGTGGGTGGCGTTTTCTAGGGTGTCGGCAATAACAACGCCGATGTGCTGACCGATGTGATGTACAACCGCTTCTTGCAGCACCAGGCGGTTTTCGGCAGCAGCCCCACCCCCGAACAAGGTGGGCACCGGGCGGAGTTTAGGCGGGTTGAGGTGCGTCAAGATACTCAGTACACCAGGGGACTGTTCCGCCGCACGGGTGTCGATGCTTTTAATGCGTCCGCAGGCGATCGCGCTGCCGATAGAGACGGCATAGGCGGGATTTTCTACAGGGATTTCCGCCGAGTAGCGGGCACCACCCGTCACTTTCAGGCGTCCATCCACCCGATCCATTGGCTTACCCACAGCTTGGTTGGTTGCATTCTCAGATTGACTCATACTGTGCCTCCTGCTGCTTTTGTGAGTGCCCGCGCGATCGCTCGTTTTGCCATTTCAACTTTGAATCGGTTGTATTTTTGGGGTTGGGCTTCCCGAACTGTTGCCTCTGCTGCTGCTGCAAAGGTTTGCTCGTTCGCTTTTGCACCAACCAGAATTTTCTCCGCCTCAACCGCCCGCCACGGCTTATGTGCGACGCCTCCCATCGCGACTCGCGCCGCTTTAATGGTGCCGTTGTCGATATCGAGGGCAGCGGCGACGGAAACCAGGGCAAAGGCATAACTAGCGCGATCGCGTACTTTTAAATAGTGCGATCGCTCGGCAAAGGGTGAATTGGGCAAATCAACCGCAACGATTAGTTCGTCATGTTGAAGCACCGTGTCGATTTGAGGTGTATCTTCCGGTAAGCGATGAAAGTCACTGATGGGGATTTGTCGCTCTCCGTTCGGCCCCTCAACGCGCACCACGGCATCAAGGGCTGCCAGCGCCACGCACATATCCGAGGGATGCGTTGCAATGCACTGTTCGCTGGCACCGAAAATCGCGTGAATGCGGTTGTAGCCTTCAATCGCCGAACAACCGGAACCGGGTTCGCGCTTGTTGCACGGCATCGTCGAATCGTTGAAGTAGTAGCAGCGCGTTCTTTGCATCAAGTTGCCGCCGATGGTTGCCATATTCCGCAGTTGCGGTGACGCGCCAGCGAGTAACGCTTGAGAAAGTAACGGATAGCGATCGCGCACCACCCGATTATTTGCCACGTCGCTGTTGCGTGCCATCGCCCCGATGCGTAAGCCATTCGAGATTGCCGTCACGTCTGCCAATGGTAGCCGGGTGATGTCTACCAGTTGGTCAGGCTGCGCTACGCCTCCTTTCATCAAGTCGATTAAATTAGTGCCGCCTGCGATGAATTTCGCTGCCCGATCCCCCGCAACTGTCTGAATGGCTGTGCCTTTTTCAGTAGCACGCACATAACTAAAAGGTTTCATTAAAACTCCTGTGCATGGGTTTAAGTTGAATGGCACTGACTTAAGAGCCATGAAATAAATTTCCGCCTTCACCGCTCAAACCTATTTCAATCCGTTGAAATCCATATCCAGTTAGCTTTAGCTAACTTTAGCGATTAGCCCAAAATTTATTTCAGGCGGAGCGGGTATGCAATTGATTGGTGAAACGACGGAATTGCTCATGCGTCCCGACTACCCATTGCTAGTCTGCGTCTGATGAACTTCGCGCACAGCGGCAACAATGCCTGGATAAGCACCGCAGCGACAGAGATTGCCGCTCATACACTCCCGAATTCCCTCATCGGATGTCGGGCAACCTTCTGCCAATAGACCCACCGCAGACACGATCTGACCGGGCGTACAATATCCACACTGAAAGCCGTCATGCTTAATGAAAGCCGCCTGCATGGGATGCAGTTCATCGCCACGAGCTAAACCTTCAATCGTTGTAATTTCCGCGCCCTCCTGCATCACCGCCAAGGTCAGGCACGAGTTGATGCGCCGTCCATCAACCAACACAGTACACGCACCGCATTGTCCGCGATCGCAACCCTTCTTGGTGCCTGTCAGACCGATGCGTTCGCGCAGTGCATCCAGTAGCGTCACGCGCGGTTCTATTCGCAAAGTGTGCGATTTACCATTGATTCGCAGCGTCACGTCAATACGACCAGGCTCCTGGGTTTTCGCGACTGCGGTGGAAGTCTTAGGGCTTGTTTGCATAAAAATATTTTTTGTAAGGTTTGCATTCGCGATGCGGGATGCAATCGCGTCCTTAGCAACGACCAAGGTACTTGCGATCGTTAGCATACCGAACCGTCGCCGTGTTATCCTCAGCCTCATTTTTGCGGTGTCAAAATAGGTCTAATAACAAAGATAGTGCGTTTTACATTTCTCGGCATGAGAACTGAAGTTTAATGAGGCGCAAGGAAAGCAATTTTTTTGCTGATAGCTTTAATTTCGTTAAAACGGGCTAAAAATCAGAAATATTAAGGTTTTTAGTCTATTTCAATAGACCTGATTTATTCACCCAGAATTTGAATTCTGGGCAGGTTATCGGGTTGGTGCAAGATTGCAAGATATTGGTGCAAGATATCAGTTGAACTCAACTTTGTGAAACAGGCACCCAAAAATCAGATGATTGTAACTGAAACACCGCGCTTAATTCTCCGACATCTCACATGGGATGATGTAGACGACTTGGCAGCCATTTTTGCCGATCCAGTCGTGATGAAGTTCTTCCCCAACACGCGAACATCTGAAGAAACTAAGCTCAACATCGAGTGGATATTTAGCTGCTACGAGAAATACGGTTTCGGTTTGTGGGCGACCATTCACAAGGCTGACAACCAGTTTATTGGTCGGTGTGGATTAATACCGCAGCGAGTGGATGGGCAAGAAGAAGTCGAGATTGGTTATATGCTGGCTAAGGAATACTGGGGAAAGGGTTTGGCAACCGAAGCGGCTAGTGCAATTCGGGATTATGGTTTTGAGCTGGGTTATAACCGCCTCATTTCCTTAATCCATCCGGGAAACATCGCGTCTCAGAATGTCGCAATGAAAGTCGGCTTAACTTACGAAAAAGACACAATTATTCAGGAAAAGACTGTTCGCGTTTATGCAATAAAAAGACCCAATCTTCCGTAGAATTAACTACAGCAGTTTTATTGGCTGAGCAACAGCGAGAGAGAAAAGAGAGGGTCACAAATGCGGATTTTATTTGTGTGTACGGGCAATACCTGTCGTAGCCCGATGGCAGAAGCGCTATTCCGCCAAAAAGCGCAAGGAATGGAAGTCGAGGTGCGGTCGGCAGGCGTCGTGGCGTTTGAGGGAGATTCTGCATCCCCGCAGACCCAGCGCGTCCTGAAGGAGTATGGTATCGATTACTACCATGAAGCGAAGCGGCTGGATCGCCAGCTCTTCGATTGGGCGGATTTGGTGCTGACAATGACGGGCGGACAAAAGAAAGCGATCGCTGATGCATTCTCTGCTGCTGCCGACAAAGTATATACCTTGAAAAAATACGTTGGCTATCACGAGCAAGCTGAAATTGCCGATCCCTATGGTGGCGACTTGGCAACTTATCGACAGTGCGCTGGAGAAATTGAGCAAAAGTTGGATCTGTTGTTAGCGAAGCTAGCGGCTACGCGCTGACCAGAATCAGCTGATTTTTAATCGCAACGAAGGCTTTTATAACCGGATGTCTATTAATCGGTCAGGGTTAAGCGGAAGGTTACTTGATCGTAGAGACAAGGGTTTATCGCGTCTAGAACAAACTATCAAAATTGTCTTGAGAGTCTATTTAGACGCGAAAGAACGATGAGGATTACTCAGTTTTGACGCAGTTGAGCATCCGCAGAGTGGCGGCGGCAGCATAGTTGCGGCGAGTCGGAGAGTTTGGCTCAAACTTGCTGCCGACTTCATTAACAGGGGAGGCGACGTTGCAATAAGAAGACATTTGGCTAATCAGCGAAGAAGCCCAGTGTTTTTCGGTGTCTGAGAAGGTTTTCGCTGAGTTTTTGGTCGCTAATTCTGGACTAAGTCCACGCATATTTTTACCAAATTCAGCAGCACGTCGCAGCACTGCCATCAATTCAGCTCTGGTGACGGGTTGAGTGGGTTTGAAGGTGCCGTCTTGGTAGCCACTGACAATATTGTTATCCCGCGCCCATTTAATTTTAGCGGCGCTCCAGCGCGAGGCATCAACATCAGGATAGGGTCGAGATGCAGCTTGAGTCGGGATCGTGACATTGGCTCCGGGTAGCTTTGTTAAAGATTCCAACACCATCGACACCAGTTGCTCTCTGGTTAAGGCGACTTGAGGGCGGAAGGTGTTGTCTTCTTTGAAGCCAGCGACGAACCCCAGCGCAACGGCTTGTTCAATTTCTTTTGCGTAGACATCTGAGGCGATATCTCCGAAGGTGGAGCTTCCGGGAGGCGTTCCGATATCGCCAGGGTCGATTCCCGGCGCGGCTTGGTCGCTGGCAAGATAGACGTGACCGAGGGTTTTACCGTTGTAGGTTCTTTTGGCGAACCGCCACGCCGGATCGAGATTGATTTTCATAAAACCATCGCTGAGTCCGTTGGTTCTGCCAATTTCAATGGTTGGGACAGTGCGATCGCTAAAGTTGGTGCCGACAAGGACGAGTTCGCCGTCGCGCTTTACTAAGTTGAAGCTGTACTTCAGCCCCAAATCCGTCCCCGCCATACGCATAGAATAGCCGTTGCTATCGGTACTGCGTCCGCAAATGCCGGTGAAGTCAAAGTTGAGTAGCAGCGGATCGACTGCTGTTGGGCGATCGCCACTTTCACTCCAACACGCCCGTTTATCGGATATCTGTTCCAGAATCAGCAGTTGATGACTATTCGTGCCGTATGGGGCAGCTACGGCGATAAATTTACCTTGTTCAACTTCTTTTTGAGTAAAAACGGCGGCTGGGCTGGGGTTGACGGCACTGAGGGTGGAGAGGACGACGGTGGCTAGGGCGGCAATTGACCGTCCAAATAGACGCTTGGAGGAGGTTGACGGCAAAGACATGGTGAGGAGGTTATGGAGCTGGGTAGATTTATTTTCTTTAGTTATGTGATAATATTACTCACCCAAAAGTTCCCCCGTCATAGCGCCTAAATTCATGGGAGCAAAGCCCTAGATGCCTTGTACTTCCGGTGCGGCTGAAACTTGGTAGACCAAGGATGCCTGGAGTTGAGAGTAAGGTTCGAGGGTAAAATTCCAGGTGTAAAAGCCGTTTTCATCTGCCTGGATGCCGTCGGTAGTTTTATCGGAGATTACCTCAACTTTCACTTGCTCTAGCTCAGAAACCGGCACCCGCTCAGTGGTTGCGATCGCTCTTTGTTCTTCGCCAATATTGGAAAGGAACAATGTTGTTGTAGTTGTGACACTGTTCCATTTAGTCAAGTGATCCTGTTTTCTTTTTTGGGTTTGGGTGCGCTGCACGCGCATTGCATTATCCGCTCCCCATCCCAAAGCAAATTTCTCTCCAGGCGCGATAAATAGAACTGAGGTACGACCGACAAAGCCAGAAGTCCGCACTAAATCCACTGGCCCAGCTAGAATCGGGAATTTAGAAGTGTTTGTCTGTTCGCTCTTGAGGATGACTTGACAGGATAATTCTGGCATCAAGACATACTCTACAGAGGCGGGAGAATCGAAGGAGAAGATAGCAACGCGGTAAGGGCGACCATCGGAGGGAATCGTTGCTTTCGTCTGGCTGCGTAGGTTGCGGACTTCGCCGCCGTCATCAACACCGGGTAAATCAACTGTAGCGGGGGTGGTGTCGGTTCCAAGTCCGGTTGTCTGAACTTGTTGATCTCTCGCTTGAATAACGATCTGCTGGGATTTTTCTTGAACATTTAAAGGGTCATCTGTTAGCAGTGGTGGTTCAGTTCCTAAGGATGCGCGGGCGGTGGAAAAGACTAAATCTACGTCTTTCCAATCTTCTCCCGTGCGTTGCCAGACGCAGCCATCGAAGCGGAAAGAGAGAGTCGGTTTTTCGTCGAGGAGAAGGCGTGCTTGGTGCCAAGGTCGCCACATGGCACCGGGAACCACATAGTCGAAAGCGATCGCATACTCTCCCGCTTGGGGAATC
>NZ_JAMPKB010000076.1:0-25574 GCF_039961925.1 Trichocoleus sp. DQ-U1
CATCGACAGAGCAAAAAAGTTCTTCTAGACTAAGCATGGGACGAGCCTGTAAAGCTGTTGTGTGATGACTTTTAGCTTACTCGCTTGTCCCCTCCTTATCCCGAACTCAGGTTTTCTTAGCTGTTGGGTACTATTACTCATCATTGACAGGGGATTTACAGCCAAGTACGGTAGAATGCTGACGAGCAAAGCACAGCTCAGTAAGTAGCAGTAAAGCCGCGACGAGAGCGTGCGGCTGTGTAGCCGGGGCAGGAGTGTGGTGGTGAAAATATCGCTTTTAGATAGGTTACGGCTGGGCGTAGCAGTTGGGACAGCAAAGACAGTGACGCGGCTGGTGCGCCTGCTGCGTTTGGGAGCTGCTAGCGTTTTACCGGGAGAAATTGCCGGACGCATTCAGCCGCAGCTGTTGTCCCTGCTGTCTGGTCAAGTAAAGCACGGTGTGATTTTCATTGCGGGGACAAATGGGAAGACAACGACATCGCTGCTGTTGCGGACAATGCTAGAAAGTCAGGGATGGCGCGTTGTTCACAATGCGGCGGGTGCCAATCTCATGAATGGATTAATCACCGCACTGCTGACCAACACCAATTTAATCGGTCAGCTCAACGCTGACTATGCAATTTTAGAGGTAGATGAAAATATTCTGCCGAAGGTTTTGCCGCCAGTTCAACCAAAATTGATTTTGTGTTTAAATTTATTTCGGGATCAGCTGGATCGGTACGGGGAAGTGGATACGATTAGCCAGCGTTGGCAGAAAGCGATCGCCCAATCCAAAGATACGGTAGCGATCTTAAATGGCGATGACCCCACCTTGTCTCATCTGGGTCAGCAGTTATCGCAACGAGTTTTATTCTTCGGTTTAAGCGAACCTGAAGCTTATCTTGACGAAATTCCTCATGCAGTAGATTCTATATATTGTCCCCGGTGCGGACATTCTCTCGATTATCAGGGCGTCTACTTATCTCATCAGGGCGATTATCGGTGTCCTAGCTGTGGCTTTGAAAAAGGCCCGCTGGCAATCGATAGTCGCCAATGGCCTCAGATTCTGATTGGGATTTACAACAAATACAACACGCTGGCAGCTATTTTAGCGGCGCAAGAAATTGGCGTTGATACCGCAAATATCCTGGATACGATTAAAAACTTCCATGCAGCTTTTGGACGGGCTGAGGAATTAGAAGTCGCCGGGAAAAAGGTGCGGATTTTGCTATCAAAAAATCCCGTAGCGCTCAATGAAACCATCCGCGCAGTAAATCAGCAAAGAAGCCACGGCGGTTCTTCCACAACGCTGATGGTACTAAACGATCGCACCCCAGACGGTACTGATGTCTCTTGGATTTGGGATGTAGACACCGAAAAATTGGTAGAACAGGGAGGAACGGTGGTAGTCAGCGGCGATCGCGTTTACGATATGGCGCTGCGCCTGCAATACAGCCAAGCAGACGAGGAACATGGCTGCAAACTGATTGTGAAAGAAGATTTACAAGAAGCGATCGCCACTGCTTTAGAACACACCGCCACCGGCGAAACCCTGCACATTCTACCGACTTACTCAGCGATGCTAGAAGTCCGAGGTATTTTGACTGGACGAAAAATTCTGTAGATGTTAAACGCTCTCGGTACGCAGAAAGTAGCCTTCCTTTGCGTACCTCTGCGATTTCCTTGGCGCTACTTTGCGTTAAAAATCAAAAAATTTGACTGTTACCATGAATCCCGAACAACTTGAACTCACAATTGGCTGGCTTTATCCGACGCTGATGAGTACCTACGGCGATCGCGGTAATGTCATCTGTTTACAACAACGCGCCCAATGGCGGGGGATCAAAGTCAACGTCATGCCCTTAGATCGGGACGCCCCGACCGAGCAATTTCACCAAGTTGATGTAATCGTGGGTGGCGGCGCACAAGACCGACAGCAGGAAATCGTCATGCGCGATTTGCGCCAAGGCAAAGCAGAAGCGATCGCTCAGAAAATTGAAGCCGGAACGCCTGGGGTATTTACTTGCGGATCGCCCCAACTGCTGGGACACTACTACGAACCCGCCTTAGGGCAACGGATTGAGGGATTGGGTTTATTGGATTTTGTCAGCAAGCATCCGGGGCCAGATGCCCGTCGCTGTATCGGTAATGTCGTGTTTGAGATAACGGCGTCGCGATTGGCGGAGGATTTGCGAAAGATGTCGGAGGATGCGCCTCTGGTCATTGGCTTTGAAAATCACGGCGGACGCACTTATTTAGGTGAGGTGGAACCCTTGGGACGAGTGATTAGCGGTTATGGGAATAATGGGGAAGATGGGATGGAAGGAGCATTTTATCGGAATGCGATCGCGACCTACTCTCACGGTCCTCTTTTACCCAAAAATCCCTCGATTGCTGACTGGCTCATTCAAACTGCACTTGCAGAAAAATATCAAACGCCAATTTCTTTAAAACCGCTGAATGATGTCTTGGCAATGCAGGGGCGAGAAGCGATGTTTAAAAAGTTGGGCGTCAAGGTGCCAGCGGTTTCTGCACAGCGGGGACCGAAAAATTAGTACAGTTCTGACTTAAACTCGGAACCTCACCCCCAACCCCTCTCCGTCAACGGCTATCCATTAGTCACATCTTTCTTAACAAAGGGACAAACCAGATAGGAAGGGATTTCCGAGAAGTAAGTTGGTAGAGATAGTGACAATTCAGGAAATTCATGGTGCTACAAGATTTGAATGGAGGACAACAAGCATGAATAGAAAACTTAATGGAGTAATTTCCAGGTAGCCGCGATATCATGTAATCGCCGCAATCCTCGCCAAATGGTTTGAATTCCCGGCTCCCCATCGCTTTTTCGTCCTAAAAAGCCAGCCAACATTGCAATCATTCGCACGGCTTCTCGCAAACAAGGTGGCTGGGTGGGTGGAATGGGATTTTTATTAATAGTGGCGCACAAAGACTGCCATTCATAGGTTTCTAAAACTGTCTCACAGGGCTGCATTGGATTGCATCTGGCTTCATAAGTTAGCCATAACAAACGCCACGCTACAATTGTATAGGTGGCTAGTGCCATCTCAATTCTCCGAGCCGTTTCCAGTTGTAATTTCTCAATTCCACAACCACTTTTTAATGCGTAGTGATAGCGTTCTATCAACCAACGGTAAGTGTACCAGCGAACGCAACGGGCTGCCTCCTCTAGCCGATTAATCTCCAGGCTAGTCATCAATAACCAACTAATTGGCTGAATTCCGGATGGCGGGTTTTCTTCTGATGCCAGAATTCCTTGTAACTTCACAGGTTTGAGCCGGGAACGCCCAATATAATGTAACGGGACAAGGATATCGAAACTTGTGAACCGAAGTGTAAGTATGGCCTTTCTTGCTCTAGATTCTGGACTACGTTTAACTTCGACCGTGAGTTGACCACCAGGTGGAATTTGACGAATGGCAAGATGAAGCTATTTGGCACAATGGTCTACTTTTCGATTATGAGTCCCGCGAATTAATAAATGGGAATTTTCCGGACGTTTCTGGTTAAATAAGTCGAATATATCGGCTTCTGAGTCGGCAACTGTCACCACTTGAATATCTGCTGGGATCAACTTTTGGGTGATTTCTAATCCATCTAACCAGCGTTGGCTTTCTTTTTGTTGTGTTTCCCGTTGACGACGTTTTTTGGCGATGCCTAGATTTTCGAGTTCTCTGACCCACACCTGCTGGTCAATAATTCCCAGTGGGACTCCATTACTTGTCGCTGCCAGTGTTGAATGTACTTTTAATCCCGATGATTTTCGGTTGTCCAGATAACCAGTCCCTCTGGTGGCTGGGTGGTCTGTTAAATCTATGTTGGTCGTGTCCTGGATTGCCAAGATTTCTTAATGTTCTTTGATTCTTTCAATTGTGCTGGCTGTATGCGCCTTGCGAATATCACGCGGCTGAAAATAAGGTGATTTCCAAAAATCATATGCGGCGCTGGTTGCTGCTATATTTCCACAGGCTTGGGGGACGCTACTTGCTGGTTGTGTTGCCAAATCTTCGACGATGCGTATAAGACGCTTGTTTCGACGCGCGTCTCCTAAGTTGGCCTGGGACAATTCTTTGGCTGCCCACTTTTCCATGTTGCCATCACCCGCTACTTTTGTGTTCCCTCAAAACTATACCTATCAAGCCTTTGAGTATTATTTTAAGGAGTTTGTCCCTTTGTTAAGAAAGATGCGGATAATGGATAGCCCGCAAGCGAGGAGAGGGGATAGGAGCAGAAGGGGGAATCGGATGGGGAGAGGGGATTGGAAGAAGAGAGGGGATTGGAGTGGCGTAGAAGCTTTGGTTCTATGGGTTCATCTTGGGTCATTTGCTCATCTTTGATTCGTTGCTTATTTCAAGCCAGCGCGATCGCTTTTCCCTGCAAATTATCTTCTACTTCATGGCTATCTGGTATTGATAAACCAGTGGAGCAACTTCAGAAGCGTAAGCAGCCAAAACACGTTCTGCCTCTTCGTCAAATAAGCTGCCGTCAGTACGATTCCAAGCTTGTAGCGCTCCCAAAAGCTTGCCTTCGTAGTAGAGAGGCACGGCTAAAGCTGTCTCAATTCCCAACGCTTTAGCATGATCTTGCCGGACTCGGCGATCGCCCTCAGTACGACAAACTAACACGGGTTTGTCACTCTGAAATGCCGTACCACACAATCCGGAAGTCGCTGCGGCAACCCTTTTGTCCAACACCCACTCAGCGTGCTTGCCTATTGCTGCCGCATAGTAGACGGTTTCCCCTTCGGACTCAGCTAGCACCACGGAGGCTGTTTCAGCATTGACAATTACTTGGATGCGTTCGGCAATGCCATCTAATATCTGGCGATTTTGACTCATCGTTAACATCTCTTTATCTGCAATCAGTCTATCCAAATACAGTTAGGTTAAATGGCACTAACGCTCGGAGCCTGGAAATAAATTTCACAGCTAAAGTAGAGACACGATTAATCGCGTCTCTACTCTGGAATCAGATTCCCCTGTTGATAACAGACTTTAACGTGAAATTATTCCAGCCTCTCGGAGTCTGT
This sequence comes from Trichocoleus sp. DQ-U1, assembly GCF_039961925.1. Lineage (NCBI taxonomy): Bacteria > Bacillati > Cyanobacteriota > Cyanophyceae > Leptolyngbyales > Trichocoleusaceae > Trichocoleus > Trichocoleus sp. DQ-U1. Next base: position 5,027 of record NZ_JAMPKB010000076.1, read on the forward strand.
GGTAGCGCTTTTGTTTATACTTCGACAGGGGTGCTGCCAGCAGTAAAACTTTCTCTAGCAGCCAAGGTGCAATGCGATTGCACCACACGGCTAAATGACTTTGCCATCCCACCAAAATTTCTGGCGATTCCTTTTGCAGTCCGGTGACGAGTGCTTGAGCAACTTTTTGAGAAGTCGTAGGCACTACCCAGCGAAACCACTTTAATTCTCGCACCATGTCAGTGTCGGTCAAAGATGGCAGCAAAGCCATCACCCGGATATTGTAGTCAGCGAGTTCACCGCGCAAGGCTTGGGTGAATCCCAAAATCGCAAACTTGGTGGCTGAATAAGTCGCCATTGTCGGCGCGGCAATTTTGCCCATCAAGCTAGAAACGTTCACGATGGTTCCTTCCCGTTGGGTTGCCATACGTCGAGCAACCAGACGAGTCATGGTGTACATTCCCATTAAATTAATTGCGATTTCTTGCTGCACATCTGGGAGTTGAGATTTCAAAAAGGGCGCTTGGTGTGCAACTCCCGCACAGTTGACGAGCAGATGAATCTGACCATAATCTCGCCAAGCTTGAGCGATCGCAATATTCACTTCTACTATCTGAGCCAGATCCACAGGCAGGATCGCGGCTTCTACGCCAAGTGCTTCAATTTCGGCGGCGACTTCCGCTAAACGCTCTGCGTCGCGTGCCACCAGCAACAGGCGTTTGGCTCCTTGTTGCGCGAGTTCAAGCGCGATCGCTCGCCCAATTCCACGGGAAGCTCCAGTAATCAGAGCCGTCTTTCCTTGAATATTCATAACTTAAACCTTCTCCATTTGAGGTCTCACCGCGCTGATAGTGCCGAGTTCAAGATGCAAGAAGTAGAGGTAGCATCTTCTAAGCTCGCAGTGAGGAAAACAGTAACTCGTAATTACAGATGAGTTGAACTGAACTGTTGGGAGCAAGACATTTCTCAAAATTCTTGCAGGGAACCCTATTTTTGTAGACAAACCTGAGAAATGTCTTTCCGGAAAACTTCAGTCAAATAAGAGTTGGACTGGCAGTACGTAAGGGGAACACGAGTTAGGAACCAGATGAAATTGAAGAAATGCATTTTGAATCGTGAAACAAAGAAATTCCTCCGCCGTCTAGCAAGGTTGGTGTACCGTCAGAGAAATAAAGTTTCAGGCAATCCTGCAATCAGTGAATGGGTGTACAGCCAAGTTTGATGTAGAGCATGGATGGCACGTCTCCTAAAATACGGGCATTGACCAGAAGCAACTCTTAAGCACACCTTAGCAACTGCATCAACGAATCGCAATAAATTTTAATAAATTTTGCTTAATATTCCGTTACAAAACTGCCAAATGCTTTGCTGGAGCTAAATTGGGCGAGGTGTTCCTTTGGGGAAGTCAAGGGATGCCGTGAGCGCAGGAGCGGGCGACTTCCTATTTACTGGTGTTGTGGAACACACTGGGCGTCCGAAGAGAGCCAACCAAAAAGCGATCGCTCACGCCAAAACCCAAGCGAAAAACCGAGCGGTTTTGAGATATTTGATATCCTGGCAAAAGTTAAAAAGTTAAGTTGATCCCTTTCGCCTATGGCTGCTTTGATCAAAGAAATCCAACAGAGCTTATTAAACCTGATGGGTCAAACTATTGAGGCGCTACCAGGAATTTTGATGGGGATCGCAATCCTCTGTTTAACCCGGTATGGAGCGAATCTAGTTCGGCGGCTCGTCCGTGGCGTTGGCAGGCGTGCCCTGAAAAACCCATCACTGCGCCTGCTGCTCGTGCAGACCAGTTTTGTAGGAACCTGGGTGGTAGGGATTCTCTTCGGCTGTGTTGTTGCCTTCCCAGACTTGCGGCTGGGCGACATCATTGGTTTGCTGGGACTCAGCTCGGTAGCGATTGGCTTCGCCTTTCAAGATATTTTCAAAAATTTTCTGGCAGGAGTGCTGCTGCTGTTGCAGGAACCGTTTCGGTTGGGGGATCAAGTGATAGTAAACGGTTTCGAGGGAACGATTGAAGAAATTTCCCTGCGCGCCACCCAAATTATCACCTATCAGGGAGAGCGCATCGTCGTGCCAAATGCAATTGTCTTTACCAGTCCGGTGCAAGTGCTGACGGCGATGCCCCACCGCCGGACTGATTTAGAAATTGGCGTTGATTACAATACCCCTTTACCCTACGCCGTCGAAACTCTGCTCGAAGCCGTGTTAAAAGTCGAGGGCGTTTTATCGAAGCCAGCACCGGAAGTAGATGGATTGGGCTTTGGTGATAGCTCGATGAACTTGGTCGTCCGCTATTGGACATCGCCGCACAAAGTAGATGTGCGCCGCACGAGAACCAAGGTGATGATCGCGCTCAAACAAGCCTGCGATCGCGCTGACATTAACATTCCTTACCCCATCCGCACGCTTTACAACTACAATCAGCAGCAGTTTAACGATGCTTCCCCAGTTGCAGATGGTGCCCAAAAAAGCTGAAAGTTTTGAGTTTTGAATTGAAGAAAAACTCAAAACTCAAAACGAATTCATCCCCTAATTTTGTTAAACCACCGCAGCCACTTTCAGCTCAAAAATCCTCTCGATCGTATCCTCTACCACCTTATCGGGAGTTGAAGCTCCAGAAGTAACTCCTACCACGATGGGACCAGCGGGGAGCCAATTTTCCTGAACTTCCAAATCGCCATCCAGCGGCTTATGCTCCACACGATTGCCAGGGCCAATTCTCTCGGCGCTATCGATGTGATAGGAAGGAATTTTCCGCTCAATGGCAATTTCTTGTAAGTGCGTCGTATTGGAAGAATTGAACCCCCCAATCACCACCATGAGATCTAGTTTTTCATCTACTAGCTGAAACATAGCATCTTGCCGCTCTTGAGTGGCATCGCAGATGGTGTTGAAGCTTTGGAAATGCTCGTTCAACTCGCTTGGCCCATACTTTCTCATCATGGTGCGCTCAAATAGCTTGCCGATTAGCTCGGTTTCGCTCTTGAGCATCGTGGTTTGATTAGCAATGCCAATCCGCTCTAAATCGGTGTCGGGATCGAATCCCTCTGAACAAGCGCGGCTGAATTTTGTCATAAATTCGTCGCGACTCCCGCCATTGAGAATGTAGTTAGAGACATACTCCGCTTGTGCCAGATTCAGCACGATCAAATACTTGTCAGCAAAAGAACTGGTGGCGACAGTTTCTTCGTGATTATATTTGCCGTGAATGATCGAGGTGTAAGCTTTTTTCTTGTGCTTTTCGACCGTATTCCAAACTTTAGAAACCCAAGGACAAGTCGTATCCACAATCTTGCAACCCTTGTCGTTGAGCAGCTGCATTTCCTGAACGCTGGCACCAAATGCCGGTAAAATCACCACGTCACCCGCATCGACAACGGAGAAGTCTTTTTCGCCTTTCTCTACAGAGATAAACCCTACTTTCATGTCGCGCAAGCGCTGATTTACAGAAGGGTTGTGAATAATTTCATTAGTAATCCAAATCTGCTCGGTCGGGAAGTGCTGGCGGGTTTCATAAGCCATTGCGACGGCGCGTTCCACACCCCAGCAAAAACCAAACGATTCGGCTAACCGGATGGTGACATCACCGCGTTTCAGGGTGTAGTTGTTTTCCCGAATTTCCTGAATGAGATGGCTCTGATACTCGGATTTGAGGACACCAGCGACTTCCTCTTGATGACCAAAGCCCTTGCGATGGTAGTTCTCAGAACTGTTTAATGACCGTTTGAAGGCTTTTGTATCCATGCAGCCGTTTCCTCTCTCATTCTGGTGGTTCTCCTCGTCGATCATAAAATGCCTGGACGCTCAGCTGGCGTAACCCAGCAAAGTCAAAGCCAGGAATTTTTAATTGGCTTTGCTGGGTTCTGTTTCCACCTGCATGAAGAATTGAAGGGCATAGCGCCAAATAACATAGCCTTGGGGACTTAGGTGCAAGCCATCCGTCGTCAGTTCGGGCTGTATATTGCCGTTACTATCGGCAAACAGGGGATAGAGATCGAGATAGCTGACAGATTCCGAACGAGCGATCGCGCCCAGTTGTCGGTTTAGTTCGCGGATGCGACTGCTAGGGATAGCAATCAGGCGATCGCGTCCCACCCAGGTTGACTTTTTACCGCCGTGGGGCAAAATCGACTGCACAACAATCTGTGCTTGGGGATGAACCCGTCGCAGATAGCGGATAATCTGTCGCTGGTTCGCCAGAATTCTCCGATCCCCCACCCCTCGGATCAGGTCGTTAATGCCAATCATCACCAAGATCGTTTCCGGCTGAGTTTCGTCCAACACATCCAATCGGTTGAGCAAACCCCCTGAAGTATCTCCAGAAATTCCTTGATTGAGCCAAGTGCGCTCTGTGGGCAATAGCTCCGAAGGAAACCACAGACTGAGCGAATCCCCAGCCAGTACGGTTAAATGTTTGGGATTTTTGGTTGCGGCTACCTCCGCTTCTTGCCTGAGCAGCGTCACCCACTGAGCGTAATTCAGCTGGTGGCGCGGCCCTAACGCGGGTGTGGAAGGTAGTGTTTTCGTCAGCAGGCTGGTAGAGACGTCTTCTGGGATCGGCTCTACAGAGGTAGCATCGCTAGCTTGTAACCTAGCTGATAGCCACCGATCCCGATTCAGCAACAAAATTACTGTTAGCATCAGCAACCCGTTGGTAGCTAGGGACAAAAGCGCCCAAGCCGGAAGAAAGGTTTTCGAGCGAGTGGACACACTAAATCAGATTCAGCACAGGTTGAATTTAATCTTAAATTGCTAGCATCCACAAATCGAGCGATCGCCTAGCTGCCAATGGAACATATTGCCGATATTCGCCTTTGAAGCTCACTCCGGTTGCACAATCCTCTCCATAGAAGAAAGCTAGCCCAAGCGTCATCAGCCGCACTAGGGCTGATGACACTATACATAAATGCCGTACCGCCGTATCGATTTTTGCAGCCGCAGAAACCGTTGGAGGCTCTCCCGCAGCGGCTCCTGGTGCCCCAGCCACTGCGGGAGCGGACAACTGATTTTGTTCCATCAACGTTCCATCAACGCGATCGCGATTTTTGAGCAAATGAATCTGATTGCACCAATTTCAAACGGGGCAGTTTTGCATTGGATTAAACAAACCATCTGGGCTGCTCATAAGTTTTTCACCCAGAGATACAAGACAAAAAGAAATCCGCCCAATTCCCAGAGCTTCTATATAGTTGGGAACTTTGGCGGACTCTATTGGGGCAAAGACAAAACTCAAAAGCGCAAAATGTTTTCTTTTGGCTTATCTGTCCTTACTTGACGTATTCACCCGGTGAATTTGGCATCCCACCGTGCTTACCAGTATCAGAAAAACCACTAGAGCTTCCTTCCTTAAGGAATCCACTGTAAGCTTCCATGCCATGTTCTCCGATATCCAAACCTTCAAACTCCTCTTCTGGAGTGACTCGGATACCGAGGGTCGCTTTCAGCGCCAGCCAGAAGATTGTACTCAGTAGAACGGTTATGCCTCCCACTGTGACAATACCAATCAGTTGAGTGATCAACTGTCCGAGACCACCACCGAGCAATAACCCCTTGGTTGGGCCAAGACCCTCACCGTACCAGGAATAGACACCAGGACCAGCAGCAAATAAACCCACTGCCAGAGTCCCCCAGATACCACAAACCAGGTGAACTGAGGTCGCGCCCACCGGGTCATCAATTTTGATTTTGTCAAAGAGAGTGACAGCGAAAACAACTAATACTCCGCCAACCAAACCGATGATCAAAGAACTGCCAATGCTGATAAAAGCACAGGAAGCTGTCACCGAAACTAAGCCAGCCAAAATGCCGTTGATAATCATCGACAGATCCGGCTTACCCAGGTACAACCAAGCTGTAATGGTAGCGGCAATTCCACCCGCAGCACCCCCCATGTTGGTTGTCAGGGCAATGTGAGTAATGGCGTTTGGATCGGCAGCCATTGTGGAGCCAGGGTTGAAACCAAACCAGCCCAACCAGAGAATCAAAGTGCCCAAGGTGGCAATGCTCAGGTTATGACCAGGGAAAGCAACGCTTTGCCCGTCTTGATATTTACCAAGCCGTGGCCCTAAGAATGCGGCTCCCATCAAAGCAGCCCAGCCACCCACTGAGTGAACGACCGTGCAACCCGCGAAATCCCAGAAACCTCTGGTTTGCAGCCAGCCACCGCCCCAGACCCAGTGTCCGGTGAGCGGGTAGGCAATCCCGACGAGTAAGAGGCTGAAGATTAAGAAGTCAACAAACTTAATTCGTTCTGCAACCGCTCCAGAAACAATTGTGGCGGCTGTTCCGGCAAATACTAGCTGAAACAAAAACTTAGCAGCTAAGGGAACGCCAGCCCATTTCAGAGAGCCAAAAACACCTTGATAGGCATCGTTGGTGGCGGGACTGTTATCGGCTCCGCTCAAAAACCACCCATTCAGACCAATGAAGGGATTGCCGTCCCCGAACATCAAGCCAAAACCAATCGCCCAAAAAGCGACGGTCGCTAGAGCAAACACAATCAAGTTTTTGGCAAGAACGTTGACCGCGTTTTTCTGGCGACAGAAGCCAGTTTCTAACATACAAAAGCCAGCGTTCATGAAGAACACCAGGAAAGCAGCGATCGCTACCCATAGGGTGTCTAGCGCTACCTTCAACTCGGCTGTTGTCGGCCCCTCAGCTGCCGGAGCATCCTGGGCGACTGCTGCATAACCCCACACCATCACAATCAAAATGGCGATAGGAATGCAAGCTTGCCAACTTGGAGTCAGCCGCTTAATGGCAATTTGCAACTGCTTAAACATCGTGGCAGTCCGGGGAGATTGGACTTGCCAATTAGAAGACAATCGCTTCTTTTTGGCTTTCGATTTCTTCTTTTTGAGCGTTAATTTAGGCATCATCACTGCACTTTCCTCAATCAGTCCAACACATCCATCGGTTTAGTCAAAAATCAGTAAATCCAGTCATTTGAAGTGAGTATATGACAAAACCTTACAGGCAACTCGTTAGGGATTTTTTCCTTTATCAACATCTAGACGGGATGTCTAATTTGTCCGGGAAATTTTAAGATTTTGTATTTTCCGAGGCGGGATATTCTGTATCGAAAGTTACATTTTTAGATTCTGGCTCTGGCATCTCAACCCGCAGAACTCTCCTGGAAGTATAAATCGCGGGAGTTTGAGCGAACTTGGAGCTAAATTAGTTTATATCCATCTATGGGGGGATGACCCAAACAAGAGCCTAAATTTATTAAGCGAATCCATTAAGACTTCAGAAGCTTAAATCTCTCCGGAAATCCCATATTATAGAAACTTAAATTAAGCAATTACTTTATTAAATAAATGCTTTTATAGAAACTTTCCTATAAATTAAATGCAAGTTTTTTTATTTTATATTTGATGAACAGATAAAAACTGTTACTAAAATAGCAAAAACAAGGTTATCAATTTTTTTTAGGACAAGATTAAATTTGACTTTGATGGCGAAACATTCAACGAATAGATTTGGTCTAAATCTCAAAGAAACCGCCCCTGTCGCCCCTCCAGTTCCGCTAAAAATGAAATCAGCAGTTTTCTTGACGCACCTCGCTATCGGTAAACAAAGCGATTGGCATCAAAAAATTATTCTTGAGATTTCAATCGTTTCTCCTCTCTGCCAAGCCTAAAAAAACAACTGACTCGCCCTTAAAATTAGGGCATCTTCTCCAAATACTGCTTATAGCCGATTTCATCCAGAAGCTGCTGCTTGTCCATCACGGAATCATTTAAACTGCGGCGATATTGCTGCACTCGTTCGAGTAATTCTGGCTGGTGGGATGCCAAGATTTGCACAGCCAACAAACCGGCATTTTTCGCATTACCAATCGCGACAGTCGCAACGGGAATTCCCGCTGGCATTTGCACGATGGAATAGAGAGAATCAACGCCCTGTAGGTGACGGCTGGCGACTGGCACCCCAATTACTGGCAAAGGTGTCAGAGACGCTACCATACCGGGGAGATGGGCAGCGCCACCGGCACCCGCGATAATCACTTTGATGCCGCGCTGGTGGGCTTGTTGGGCGTATTCCACCATTCGTTCCGGGGTACGGTGGGCAGAGACGATAGCGACTTCGCAGCCGACGCCAAATTCTTCACATATTGCGATCGCGCCTTGCATAGTGGGCAAATCGGAATCGCTACCCATAATGATGCCAATTAACGGTTGAGTCATTTTTTCGGGAGTTATTCAGTTGGTTGTTAGATAAACTGGTGTCTGCTCGAATTTAGGTATCTTGTCGCAAAAGTGATGACAGACGCAACAACGCTATCCATGACTGCCCCAATCGTAATTCGCAATGCTCGATTCTTAGGCTACGAAAGCCTACAGCAGATTTGGATTCATCAGGGCAGGATTGAGCAAATTCTGTCAATGGACACTGTCTTCAAAATGGTTCCACCTGCGGATTTGCAAGTGCTGGATGTAGAGGGAGATTGGGTGTCGCTGGGTGGTGTCGATTTGCAGATTAATGGGGCGTTGGGGTTGGCATTTCCAGAATTGAATCTGGAAAATTGCGATAAGCTACCGGAAATTTGTAAATTTCTATGGAATCAGGGCGTTGATGGATTTTTACCAACCATCGTTACAACATCGGTAGAGAACATTCAGCGATCGCTCTCCATTTTCTCTAATTTTGCCGCTTCCCAACACCAAGATCGAACCACTGCCGCAATTTTGGGAGTGCATTTGGAAGGGCCATTTCTCAATCCCCAGAAACGAGGCGCACACCCTGCCGAGTACCTATTGCCGCTAACGATTGACAACGTGAAACGGGTTTTGGGGAACTATGCGGGGATAGTGAAAGTGATTACTTTGGCACCAGAATTAGATCCAACTGGGGAAGCGATCGCGTATTTGCGAAGTCTTGGGATCACCGTCAGTCTGGGACACTCCCAAGCTACTGAAGCCCAAGCGCAGCAAGCTTTTAAACAGGGGGCGTCAATGGTGACTCATGCCTTCAATGCCATGCCCGGATTACATCACCGCGAACCCGGCTTATTAGGAGCCGCCCTGGTTCATCCAGCCGTACAGTGTGGTTTAATTGCCGATGGTCAGCACGTCTCTCAGACGATGATTCAGCTGCTGCTACGCGCCAGTTCTACCTCCCTAAACCAGGGGCAGCAGGGGGAGCTATCTGAGCAAGGAATTTTCTTGGTTAGCGATGCCTTAGCACCCTTGGGACTCCCCGATGGCATTTATCCGTGGGATACGCGGCAGATAGAAGTGAAAAACGGCACCGCACGCCTGCCAGATGGAACCCTCTCCGGGACAACATTGCCGCTGCTAGTAGGAGTACAAAATTTAGTGCGCTGGGGGATTTGTGAAGTCGAGACTGCGATCGCACTTGCCACAGAATCCCCCCGTCGCGCCATTGGGTTGCTCAAAGAACCGTCAAAACGCGATCGCCACAAAAACAACAAAACCAGCCCGTACCTCAGTCAACCCGCTCATCAACTGCTGCGCTGGCATCTAGACGAATCAACCAAAGAACTCACCTGGCAGCGCTTATTGCCCAATGCCTAAAATAAGCAATGCCTCTCCTCTTCCTCTCCTCCTCTGCGTCCTTTGCGTCCTTTGCGTCCTCTGCGGTTCGTATAAATGGTAAGTTTAACCGTTGGGAACACTTCGACAAATCCAATTTCATGAACGCAACAGACGACAAAGCGATAGTAAAAGACTATTTCAACTCCACCGGCTTCGATCGTTGGAGACGCATTTACGGCGATGGCGAAGTTAATAAAGTCCAATTGGACATCCGCGAAGGACATCAGCAGACAGTCGATACTGTACTAAGCTGGCTGAAAGCCGATGACAATCTAGCCAATTTATCCATCTGCGATGCGGGTTGTGGCGTCGGTAGCCTCAGCATCCCTCTCGCCGAAGCGGGTGCCAAAATCTATGCCAGCGATATCTCCGAAAAAATGGTGGGAGAAGCCAAGGAAAGAGCAGAGGCAGTTCTAGGCAACATTAGCAATCCGACTTTCACCGTGCAAGATTTAGAAGCATTAAGCGGTAAATATCACACGGTTATTTGCTTAGACGTCCTCATTCACTATCCTCAAGACAAAGCCGCCGAGATGATTTCTCATCTCACTTCTATGGCAGAATCTCGGATAATTCTCAGCTTTGCGCCGAAAACTTTAGCCCTTAGTTTGCTCAAAAAAATTGGCAGTTTTTTCCCTGGTCCCAGCAAAGCCACTCGCGCTTATTTGCACCGAGAGGCTGATATCGTCAAAATTCTAGAAAGTAACGGTTTTTCGATTCAGCGGCAAGGAATGACGAAGACTCGCTTTTACTTTTCTCGCATACTGGAAGCCACGCGAAAGTAAGGTTAAGATCGCGGCTGTATTGACAACATCAGCTGGGCACCATGAAGCTCATCAAAAAACTGTCTGCGGGCTTGCTACTAACATTCGGCGGTATTTTGCTAATGATTCCGCTGATTGTTTATACCCTGCCGAATCCGAATGCTAGTCCGGAGGATAAACAGGAAGATGGAGACGCTGCTATCGGGGGTCTAGTTTTAGGACTCCCAGCCGTAGCCTTTGGAGGTTGGCTGGTGTGGGGATTGCGGAAACAACACTCGAAAGAAACAAGCGATCGCCTCCAGTCTACCTTTTATCAGCTACTGAAAGAAGGCGATGGAAATATCACCACTTTACAGTTTGCGATGGAGGCGAAGCTAACAGCTGCGGAGGCAAAGCAGTATTTAGATGATAGAGCTAAAGAATACGATGCTAACTTTAAAGTAAGTGAGGAAGGAGGAATTTCTTATTACTTCCTGTTGAGATAAGAGTAGTTGAAATTATGATGACGCAGATTTTTTTATGCATCGCATCTATTTTAGGCGGATTGTCCGTCGCTGCTGGTGCTTTTGCCTCCCACGCTTTGAAAGAAAAACTCAGCGAACGGGCAGCAGAAATCTTTGAGACGGGTGCCCGTTATCAGATGTATCACGCATTAGCTTTGCTACTGGTGGCATTATTATTAAGTCGCGCCGAGGCAGCACAGTCAATCCTTGTGGCAGCTGGGTATGCCTTCATCGTTGGCGTCGTCCTTTTCTCAGGCAGTCTTTATGCTTTGAGCCTGACGGGTGTAAAGTGGTTGGGACCAATTACTCCACTAGGAGGCGTAGCCTTTATTGTGGGATGGGGTTGTTTAGCAGTTGCTGCATTCAGATTTTAAATAGTTAGCCTTTTCAGCAAGTCCCGCTGAGCTTTACTAAACTCAATTCCAGAACGTTTATTCTTGATCAGTGCTTCTGCTTGGTTCGCATTATTCACAAGCCCCTTGGCAACAAGTGTAGCAGCAACAACTGTTGCTGAACGCCCATGCCCAAGGGCACAGTGAATATAAATATTTCCCTGCCATGCACAGATTTTATCAATCAATTTTTGGAAGACTTGATAATCTGGTATAGACGCATCTAATGTAGGAACGCAGATATAGGCTCTTCCTGAAGTAACGCTTTTAGTTTCTGGAAATTCTGCTGTTAAATCAACTATTAAGTTGATATTATCGGGCAATTCATTAAGAAATACTCTACGACCCAGCCAGATGCCAGGTACTATCTCGTTACAACATTCCTCTTTCCCAATCAGTCTTTGAAGATGCCAGGTTATCCAGGTTAATAATAGATAAGGCATCAATAAGCATATATTCAGCCATCCCATCGTTCCATCTGACCGTTTTCCAAATACCTTAGCTCCCAGCCATCCGTATGCTGCTCCTACTGCAATAAAACTAACACCAGTCCATAAAATTACCCATTTAGCATTACCAAATCTCAAGCCAAATACAATTAAGTAAATACCACCCAGAAAAAATATCAGACTATACTTCATTATTTGTTGACAATAGATGCCATTCTTAACAGCACTAATAGATTATTCAGTTAAAAACTTGTTAATTTTATATTTCGTTACCTCAAGCCAACCTACGCTTACTTGTACAAACTATCAGACTCGTAATATTTGTCATAGTCTGGACCTGATGCATCTTCCCAAGGTCTACTATTCACAGATTTGTATCGCGCCCCGCAGTTTTCGCAGCGGTAAAAGCTGCGAGAAGGTTGACGAGTAGGCATAATCAACGAGTAACACTTTAGCTTCCGCTTCCTACAAGTTGGGCATCGGATACCAATCAATTGAATCAGCCAGCCCAACCCAGCACTAATCAAAATTGCTAGTGGAAAGGCAAGAATTACACCGATAATAAAGATGAAATTATCCAAATATTTCCTGGAAAGCCAAGAATTACACCGATAATAAAAGTGCTAACATAATCAGCCAATAAGATGCCATCAATTACCTCTAATTATTAGTAAAAGACGCTAGGCGCAACCGCGCCAGTAAATCGTTCAGCGCATCTTTACTAGATGGGGATTCGGGCAGGTGACTACTTTGACTAGCTTTCTCTAATTCGCCGCACAAACGATTAAATTCTCCCTGATAAAATGCTATATCAGCATCTTCCAAAACAGATTTTTCGGCTCCTGCTAACTTGCGCTCAATCAAGTCGGGAATATAAGGCAATTTAAAAATATCATTTAAATGAACCAAATTAGCTTCTATAACACCCGTTCGCATTAAATGAATGCCAGTTAATAGCACTCGATAAACATAAAGTAACGGCTTAACACGATGCGGATTTTCTTTCTCAAAAAGCCGCCATTGCGTATTTGCAAAGCCGAGATAATGGTGAGAGTGGTGGCGGGTGATGCAACCTTTGGCAATCTCTTTTAATTCTTCATGTTCTGGCGTCGTGTGGAGAATTAGCGGTGAATATAGCTGCTCTAATACATAACCGTTCTTTTTAAGAAGTAGCGAAAAGAACTTTTTGACATCGTGAGTTACAAGGTCAATTTCCAGCTTGTCCCGTACTTCTGAAATTTCAATCGTTTCACGCCCAATCTCTAATCCAACCACCTCCGACACTGGCAGAATGTGTGACCCGCGCAAGTCATAATCAGAATCGGGAGATGGAAAGCCATACAGATGTGCGCCGCTGATTGTTGCGAACAAAAGCGGATAAGGTTGCTCAGAAATGACTGGGAGTAGTGGCTGTGCTATTACCATAATTTATTAATGGGTATTGCCGATAGTTAAGAAGTAAGCTTATAGTATGAATCAACTGCTACAAAATCCGGGTAAATACACCCTTAAACTACTCAAATCGTGGTTTAAGGGTGTTTTTTAGCTGAGTTAAGGTTTCAGGATTGACAGAAGAAAGAGCGATCGCATTGAGAAAAGATATGCAATATGTCATTTAAACATTAGTTGAGCTTCACTGTCGTTCAATCCAACCTACTAATGATTCATTCTTCATTGCTATCTTCCCAGGAACCTCTTTTCGATTACCCATTCGCTTAATCGCGTAGCTTTTCTGCTTTGCAGTAGAGTTTTCTCGGTGCTTCATTGAAGTATTTAAATAAAGCGGGACATAACCATCCTTCCTTGTTATTTAACTCCCAGCGATACCAATTGCCACCATACTCTTCTCTTACCAAAGTTAGTTCCGCCTGATATCCGGGAAATGGGTTTCCTGAGAACAAAAGCTTAAAACCTTTCTCAGCATTGGGAATCTCTTTAACCAGAAGATCGATCATCTCAGGAATCCCGCTGACAAAAGGCTCTCGGACAAGTCCGACTCGCTCATCATCAAACACCCAAGTGTGTTCGTAGCGATAGGGGAAAATCACCATCATTGCGTTAGACATTGGTTCAGCCTTGCAATAGATTTTCTGTGGCGTTACAGGGAAATACTTAAACAATGCTGGACTTAGCCAGCCTTCTAAATTTTTGGCTTGCCAGCGATACCAGTTACCGCCGTACTGTTCTCTCACCCAAACCAGTTCTGCCTGATACTCTGAAAAAGCGATTGGAGAAAACAAGAGTTTAAAACCTTGAGCAGCATTGGGAATATCTTGAACCAGACTGTCAATGATTGCAGGCATCCCGCTGACAAAGGGTTCGCGGATAAGTCCGGCTGGTTCATAGTCAAATACCCAATAGTCTTCATGACGATAGGGAAAAATCACCATCATTGCATTCGGCATCATCTAAATTCCCTCTTATTTTTTTGGTGTCTTTTACATCTTTGAAATTCAATTTCTAAACCATACTTCGACGCGCTTTAACCAAAAAAGCATTTGCCTTCTCATAATCCGGACGTTCTGTCAGCGATGTTGTGGCAAAGGCGTCATCAAAGTGGCGATGCAAGCTGAGCCGCCAAGCGTTAACTTCCTCCCAAGGCATCTCTCCGTTGCGGATAGCCAGCAGTTGTTGTCGGTGTTCTTCGACGCGAACTGGGACAAAACCCTCTTGCAGCACGGTGATGCCCGACAACAACAGGCGGATTAGATGCATCGCGTGCTTCCATTTAAATTCCCCCTTTGTACGGATATCTTGTTCAAGTTTTTTGAACTGTGACATCACATATCCGTTATATGTCTGGTAAACTAACTGAGAGAGAAAAATAGACCGAATTCCTAACAATTCTTCAGCCAGGGGCATCACCATTTCTACACCTGGTGTGTAGAGGCACTCTAAGACATTCGGATTTGCTTTGAGTGCCAAGGTCAAAAATTTCTGGAGTTCCCAGTAGCACTCCTCGTTTTCTTTATTTTCCAACTGCTCCGGAATCCCGTAGAGCGACCACTGAATATTGGCGGGTGGTAAGTAAATGCCGCGTCGGTCAATATCAGAGTTGGCATTATCTAAACCGTAGGCTCTTGAACCGACGATACAGCGGTAAATGACACACTCGTAAAGGTCAAAATCGGCAAGAACGGCTCCTGGTAGTTGCAGACCTTCTTGTTGCCAAGATGAGTGGATGGTGAGTTCTGAGCGCCGTAGAGACGCCTCTCCCCCGTCTGGAAACTGGACGCGATAGGCGTGGGAGTTGTCAATGGGTGATTTGATAATAACGCCGACGGTGCCGCGCGATCGCGCAATTTCACCCGCAGCATCTTGAATCTCAACACGAGTCACTATCTGGGTTCCAACGGGCAAAATCAGATTGGGGTTAAAGGCTAAACTCTCTGACAATTATTGCTCCCCCTTTGGACTGGTATTCTCCTCTACGCTGCCATAGCCAAAGATGGCGTGTCTACAATATGAAGTATTGTCAAAAATATGAAAGCGATCGCTCTTGCATTTGCAGTATAAGTTGCTACTTTTGGCTGCGGATTCTCTTGGACGACTGATGGTTCAACGAAAATAAGCTTTTCATGTGGAACGACGTTCATCTAACGAACGTCAAACTCATCGGTTTCTCAGCAATTTCCTATCGCCAATTCACCCCAAATCTCAGCCTTTTTTAAGGTTTGGAGCTTAATCTCAACCATTAATGTAGGAGCAAACCCTAGAAAATGTGCCGTATACTTGGCTACCTCGGTTCGCCTATTCTACTGGACTGCCTTTTGTCCAAACCGGAACACTCGCTGATTGTCCAAAGCTATGAACCCCGCGAGATGACCTCTGGTGTCGTTAGTGCCGATGGTTTTGGAATTGGCTGGTATCACGCCCAAAAAGAGACCGACCCCTTTATCTACAAAAATTTGCTGCCCATTTGGGGTGATACGAATGTCTCCAACCTCAGCCGTTATATCGAGTCGGGATGCGTCCTTGCCAATGTTCGCAGCGCTACTACTGGTCAGTCAGTAGATTTGAGTAACTGCCAGCCGTTTCGTTCCGAGAGTCTCTTGTTCACACACAATGGTGCGATCAAAAACTTTCGCAAGACACTGTATAAACCGATTCGGAGCCGACTGAGCGATGAAATTTACCAATCTATTGACGGCACGACAGACTCCGAGCATATGTTTGCCTTATTCCTGAATGAATTGGCATCTAACCCTGGGATGAGCTTGGAAAAAGCACTGTACAAAACGTTGATGACTTTAACCGAGTTAGCGGATGCTTACCACACACCAATCTCTGCCAACATAATTGTCACAGATGGACATCGGATGGTTGCCTCGCGCTTTGCTCAAGGAACAAATGTTCCCTCACTGTATTGGCTGCGGGACGATCCTATCTTTCCAGAAGCAGTAGCGATCGCATCTGAACCATTGTTTACTGGCAACTGGATCGGGTTCCCCGAACAAAGCATGATTAGTGTGGGAGAAGACCTTGAAGTTCAAATCCATCAACTCTGAAGTAGCCAGAGCGAGTACCCTTGATGAGCGGCGGCAACAAATCAAACAATCGATGCAGCGCTGCCGTGCCGGTACTCTAGCACTGTTTGAAGGCATCAACTACGACACCTTCTGTCGTCAGGTGCATCCCGACTTTAGCCCGATTGGCTGGCATTTAGGCCACATTGCCTACACCGAGGCTTTGTGGCTGCTAGTTCGTAGTGCGGGTAAAACGCTCGAACTTCCCTTTGGGAAGGGGGGACAAGAGATCGCCCATTATCAACGCTTATTTGCGGCTGATGGCTTACCCAAAATGCAACGGGTTTATTTACCCCTGCTCACTGAAATTCGCTGCTATCTGCACGCAGTCAGAGAACAGGTATTCGATTACCTGGAAGTCGCGCCTTTAGATGAGCAAGAACGTCTTTGGCGCTGGTTAATCCAGCATGAGAGCCAGCATAGTGAAACTATCTCTTTCGTGCTGCAATTACAGCGTCGAGACGCCCAATTCCACGTAGGAAGTCGTGCTAACCTACCGGAAACGTGCAATCACCCCATCTTAGAGGAGATGGTTGAAATTGCGGCGGGTGAGTTTGAGATGGGCAACGAGTCCATCGAAGCTTTAGACAACGAGCGTCCAGTTCACCGAGTTTACTTGGATACCTACTGGATTGACCGTTATCCCGTCACTTGCGGACAGTACCGGGCGTTTATGGAAGCGGGAGGATATCAAAATGCCCGATGGTGGACAGAAGCTGGGTGGAAATGGCTGCAAGAAAATCCCGTGAATCAGCCGCTATACTGGGCACCTGACACAGCTTGGGATAATCATCCAGTCTGCGGCGTTTCCGGGTACGAGGCACAAGCGTATGCCCGATTTGTGGGGAAGCGACTGCCAACCGAGGCAGAGTGGGAAAAAGCAGCCAGTTGGGATGCGATCGCACTGTGTCGCCGCACATATCCCTGGGGCGAGGCGGAGCCATATCTAGAGCGATGTAACCACGATAACTTGGCAGGGCAAACAACACCCGTAGATGCTTATCCCTCTGGGCAGAGTGCCTATGGTTGCTACGATATGCTCGGCAATGTTTGGGAGTGGACTTCTACCTGCTTTGATGGCTATGACGGTTTTGTCAGTTACCCTTACGTTGGTTATTCCAAGACTTATTTTGATGGAGAGCATCAGGTATTGAGAGGTGGTAGCTGGGCGACTCGTCCCGCCGCTTTGCGCTCTAGCTTCCGCAACTGGTATTATCCGAGCGTCCGTCAGATTTTGTCTGGATTTCGCTGTGCGAAGTAGCTATATCTATAGCGGTTTTCATTCAAGTGCAATAGACACACTCGGAACCTCACCCCCAGCCCCTCTCAGTGAACGGAGAGGGGAGAATATTGAACTTCTCTGGGTAAATGGGGAAGAGCTGGGTGGGGTTAAACCGTACTGCATCCAATCGGTATTTCTCCCTCTAATTGATGGGAGCTAGGGGAATCTGACCGAATTTGCTTGACTCGATTCCCCCAACCCCCGATAAATTAGGAGCTAAGAAATAGTGGTACATGGCGTTTCAATCATGTATCAACACAGCCCGATTTTTTATTTACTGAAATAAGCTGCCGATTTATCAGGAAAATGTATAACAAGTAGCCTGAGTCTAAATACATCTAGCTCAGGCATGATTTTATTCAATATAGCTTTGTGTTTCACTAGCTGACGGTTATAGCCAACTATTTTGACCCTCGCGATCGCGTAAAAGCGGATGCCGCAATGATTCGGCTGTTCGCGCCCACACAAACGGAGGATAAATGACAATTTCTAAAACTGCAAGCGGTAAAACTGCTTCCCAATCTACGATAGAAAAACGCTTGCAGATAGAGCATCTACTCAGCGCCACGGCACAGTTACAAAATCAAGAAATTGACGGAACTGATGTTGTTAAGGGTTTAAGTGAGACGCCCAAATCTCTACCACCGCGTTATTTCTACGATGACAAAGGCTCTCAATTATTTGAGCAAATTTGTGAGTTACCTGAATATTATCTAACGCGCACAGAAACAGCTATTTTACAAAAGTGCGCGGGTGAAATTGCTCAGTTGACGGGGGAAAGCGAACTGGTAGAACTGGGAAGTGGCAGCTCAACAAAAACCCGGATTCTGCTAGATGCCTACCAAGAAATCGGCTACCCGCTGCGCTATCTGCCCATTGACGTGAGTGCTGGAATTTTAGAAAGTAGTGCCAGGGAATTGCTAGTTGATTATCCCTCCCTCCAGGTTCACGCTTTAGCCAGCACTTATGAATTAGCATTGACACGACTGGCACCGACGCAATTGCCTAGTCGAACGATCTGTTTTTTGGGTAGCACCTTGGGTAATTTAAATTCTCAAGAATGCGATCGCTTCTTCACCCAAATTGCCGAGGCTCTGGAAGTGGGTGAGTATTTCTTACTCGGAATAGACCGGCAAAAACCAAAACATTTGTTGGATGCAGCCTATAACGATAGCCAAGGCGTGACCGCGGCGTTTAATCTGAATATCCTGCACCACCTGAATCGGCGCTTTGATGGCAATTTTGACCCTTCTCAGTTTGAACATTGGGCGTTTTACAACGAATCCGAGCATCAAATCGAGATGCATCTGCGGAGTATGCGATCGCAAACTGTCACACTTAACGCCCTCAATTTAACGATTGAATTTGAAAGCGGCGAGACCATCCTCACGGAAATTTCCCGCAAATTTAACCTCGACGCCATGCAACAGGAACTTCAGACAAGAGGGTTAAAAACACTCCAAATTTGGAGCGATCCGAATCAGTGGTTTGGCTTATTGCTTTGTCAACTACAACCTATGTAGGTAATCACCAGCATAATTTCTCGCTTGTCTAAAGGCGCACCTGTGGATGCGCCTTTAAGTTGAAACTTACTGTAAGGAATACAGCAAGGAGAAAAGTTTATTGACCTCTTCTCGATCTGGCTTCTCTACTTCTGGAAATATCCTGACGGATTCGATCGAGCGACCAACCGTCTGCTAAACGTCTTTTGTACGTTCTCAGTCCTTCACGATCGGCATTACGACCTAGCTCACCTTGATAAAGTCGGTTAATCGCTTGTTCTGCTTCTGAACTGTCAGCAATGTCACGACGGACTTTCTCCAGTGACCAACCGGATTCTACCCGTTGTCTATACATCCTCAGTCCTTCACGATCGGCATTACGACCTAACACATTTCGATAAATTCTATTAATGTTATTGGAGACGTTTGACCGATTGCGGCGATAGTCATAACTGCCATCCCGGCGATCGCGTCGATAGTCATAATCGTCGTTACGGCGATCGCGTCGATAGTCATAATCGTCATTCC
The DNA here is from genome assembly GCF_039961925.1 of Trichocoleus sp. DQ-U1. Taxonomy (NCBI): domain Bacteria; kingdom Bacillati; phylum Cyanobacteriota; class Cyanophyceae; order Leptolyngbyales; family Trichocoleusaceae; genus Trichocoleus; species Trichocoleus sp. DQ-U1. The sequence goes on from NZ_JAMPKB010000076.1 coordinate 24,518, forward strand.
GGCGATCGCGTCGATAGTCATAATCGTCGTTACGGCGATCGCGTCGATAGTCATCATCTCGGTCATAATCGTCTTGCCTTGACGACTCTCCTCGATCCCAACAAATCCCCAAAAAACAGGTTTGCTCCCTCCGTCCTCTTTCAGGCTCAGCAGCCGCAGGATTTGCTGATAGGACGACTGGAGCAATTATCAGTGCAGATAATACAGTAACCGTAGCAGCAGATCTGAGAGAGCGTGCTGTGGTGTGCATTCCAATTTTCATAATTTTCCCCTCAAGGAAATTTAAAAGTCAGAGAATATTTTTCTTTGTGGCATATATTCGCTCTATTTTCCGGGTCTCAACTTCCTACGATGGAATAACCCAATTGGGTGAGATCGGTTAAATTTCGCCAGAGAAATTTTCCTCGAAACAAGCCAAGGTCGAGTTCAGAGAACCGCCTTAAGACAACTGGAAAATCTCTAGCATAGCGATCGCGCGGATACCGGATTAAGCTAGATAAATAAATACGATCGCAAATCGTCTAATTTTGTTCCCGCTGCTAACCCTAAAATTGGGAAAAGGCGAGCTTTTCAACTGGACAAGGCACGACAGCCAGATGAGAGCGATCGCATCCGGTTAGCAGATAGTAATCCTTCTGTTAAATTCCAACGGTTTAGATCCCCGATTTCTCTCTCGAAGTCGGGTATCTCTCATTCAGAAATCATTTAGGATTGCTAGATAAAGGCAGACCCAATGAAACAGCAAAAAATAACGATTAATTTTGTGTAAAATTTTTACTTTTTAAAGCTCGCTCGCTTTACTATCATCTATTCATCTGACTGGAGAAAATCTCGATGCCAAAAGCCAGCATTTGTGTTGATGCCAAAACACCCGAACAAGAGTTAGTCAAGGAATGGATTCAGAAGTGGAAAGGCAAAATCCGATATTTGTCCAATAACGAAGGGTGCGGTTGCTGTATTGACCTCTATCAGGTAGATGCTCCATCTGAGGTACTGAATGAACTACCCGCAAAAGTCTTTGCCTCTAGCGAATGGTCAAACTGGTCGCCAAAGGCGC
>NZ_JAMPKB010000077.1:0-24945 GCF_039961925.1 Trichocoleus sp. DQ-U1
CATCGACAGAGCAAAAAAGTTCTTCTAGACTAAGCATGGGACGAGCCTGTAAAGCTGTTGTGTGATGACTTTTAGCTTACTCGCTTGTCCCCTCCTTATCCCGAACTCAGGTTAAGTTATGCAGGATGTGGTCTACATCTAGCAGAGTTTCGTGATTCTCAGTAGCAAAGCCAATCGGCATGAAAACAACCGAGGTAGCACCCAGCAGAATTAGATTTTCAGCAGCTTGGGTAGCATTGGGTTGAGTCCATTCAATCAGAGGAGTGTCATGGTTGAGCCAACCCACTGAAATCAGCGGATATTTATTGATCAGCTTCTCTCTAACTCTCTCGTAGAGTGCCTCACTTTCAGTGATGCCAGAGGTAAATCCTTTGGCTTTGTGAGGGCAACCGTGGTTCATCAACACGATGGCAGTTTGGGAGGGCAGGTGCGCGACTGCTAAATCGCGGGCAATTTTCTCCTCTACTAGACTCGCTAACAACTCGATGTAGGCGGGTTCGTTGTAGAAGGAGGGAATATAGCGCTGTCCTTTAATCCAATGTTCGCTACCGTCAGAGAGTTTGGAAAGGGCGTTATTTACTTGCTCGACCGCAATCCCGCTGGTAAAGATAGAATCTACTACTAAGAGCGGGTAGATCAGCAGTTTGTCAAAACCCTGCTCTTTGATTTCAGCAAGAACCTGTTCGGGAAGGAAGGGAGCGCAGAAGTTAAAGGCTTTGAAAACTTTAACGCGATCGCCCCATTTTTCTTGTAGATTTTTTTCTATCCCCGCCCGTTGCTGTTCAAAGATTGCGTTGTGGGGGGAAATAAAATGATCGTGCTGGTGGTTCCACTCGTGCAGGTCAAAGATTGCCAAAAGCTTTGCGAGTGGTGGATAAATCCAGGTGGGTACCGGCGCAAACTTAGCGGTGAGTAGATTTAAAGCTTGTTCGTTGTAGTTGGCAAAGTCGTCGTAGCTTTCTACTTCGCCATAGCCCATCAGCAATACGGCTACGCGGTCGTTACCTGTGGCTGAATCGTTATTTTGTTGAAGTTTTTCTGGGGTGGCTACCAAGTCGCGTTCCTCAACTTGAATGGTGTCTACATCAGAGTGGAAACTGAGGCGATCGCGTTGTCGTACAGATTCAATCCCCTCAAAGCACCACTCCTTTTTTAGGTTAACATCCCCTATGGGGGGATTAAGGTAAAAAATTTAGTAGTTAGATAATATTGCAGCGAGTTTTGAGGCGCGATTCATCCATCCAATGATTGATGTCAGGAGCGAGCAATCGGGCGAAGAGCTGCATCTAGTGGCATACGCTAACGCGATCGCGTCCTTGCGCCTTCGCTTTGTAAAGTGCCGCATCCGCCGCATGAATGACTGCCTCTCCCGTATTGCCGTGAATCGGGAAGTTTTGTTTTTGTAAATTTTCGTACAGCGATAAATCGGCTAGCGCTAGGGCAAGATTTTCTGCGACTGTCACTGGTTATACCCCAGCGCACATTAAATTCTGGATCTACCCATTCAATCGCTTGATAGCCGCTGAAGTGCTGAATATTAAGCGTTGCATCTGCTTCCCAATTTTGCTGAGATGGCTTCCCCGCATTTTCCCAGCGCTTTGCCATGCGAACCAGTGCTAAAAATCGCTCTTCCATTTCCCCAGTGAGTTCGATTTTTATACTCTCGGCTTCCAGTCAATTTTCTGCTGAATGCGATCGCTCTCCAGTGCTTCTAGTCCTTGCCAGAGACACAGTGCCGCAATCGAAACCCCGATGCCAACAAGGAAGGGCAGCCGTCACGACGCCACCGCATATCCTCTGTAAGCGAACAGCCATAAGGGAATACACTTAGCGCGCTAGATTTCGCTGAAGCGCTGTTATCTTCTTGTGTCTCATTTGCTAAGTGTTTCCTGAATCCAACAGAACGTGTTGGGATTGTGTTCAGAAATTCCGCCACTGCCACGTACAGCCACCATATTTTTTCACTTCTTGTCACATACACTTCTTGCCACCTATAAGTGCAACATAATAGCGACAGGCAGTTTATGTCTTCAGCTAAAGAGCGTAAGTCCAGATTTACTAATCGTTGAAATCATAGATTCTGCTGGGAACCCGCTAACAACTAGCTACACCCTGAATTGAAACCTTTAAAAGTCTTTCTAAGATTTTTTATATCTGAAGATCGATGTTTTGTCTGTAAGATATTTTCATAATTCAACTGATGCTCGTCATCATTTGCCCCTAACCCTTAGAAATGATGAGCGTCATTATTTGCCCAGGTATCCACGATCCAGCGCTAACGCAGAGTTTTCTGGAAGAATTACAGCCAAAAAAGAGAGAGAAGCTGTTGATTTTTCCGGTTCAAGAATTCGCCGCTTACTCAGCGGCTGATATTTACAATTATTTGCGCGTAAATCTTGGTTCGCCCAATCTACAAGCATTGCCACTAATCTTTATTAGCTTCAGTGCCGGTGTTGTGGGTGCAATTGGAGCGGCTTGGCTGTGGCAGCTATCGGGAGGAACGGTTAAAGCTTTGATTGCGCTAGATGGCTGGGGTATGCCTTTGTCAGGTAACTTTCCCATCCATCGACTCAGTCACGATTACTTTACACACTGGAGTTCAGCGGTACTGGGAAGTGGCGAAGAGAGTTTCTATGCCGATCCGCCAGTAGAGCATTTAGAATTATGGCGATCGCCTCAAACTGCACAAGGTTGGTGGGTAAGTTCAGTAAAGGGAAAAGCGGAAACGCGAACCTACACCACAGCCGCTGAGTTTTTAGCCAGTCTGTTGCAGCGTTACGAGAATGGATAATATCGAATCTGGTTGATGACCCACAAATACGAAAAAACCCCACCCTGCCATCGCCTGCGGCTAAAGTGGCTTTTGAGCAGGTAAGCCGACAGTGCGCGGAAATTCCCTCGGCGTGGGTGCCACTTTGCGGAGATAAAGACAGTGGCGATCGCTATGACTACAAGGAGTCGTAAACCCTTCTATCGACTCAATGACACCACCCAATTGCACAAGCGCTGGTTGTAGAGCATTGGTTTCTTCTTCTGTCCACTGTCCTCGATAGAGGATGGCTAAGCCACCGGGTTTTAGTAACGGGAGGGCATATTCTGCACAGACAGATGCTGTGGCGACGGCTCTCACCAGTGCCAAGTCGTAAGAAGCTCGATGCTGGGGATGTTGACCAATTTCTTCGGCTCTACCAGTCAAAGTAGCAGCATTTTGAATCCCCATCTGGTCGATCAGAGTTTCTAAAAACGCGATTTTTTTGCGCGTGGCATCCAGTAAAGTGACGGTGCAATGGCTGAGGGCGATCGCAATGGGAATCCCCGGAAATCCTCCTCCAGTCCCAATATCGATAGCGCGTTCGACGGAGGGAAGGGACAAGCGATCGCTTGTCCCTTCCGAATGGGAGGATAGCAGGGGTGCAATTCCTCGCAGAGAATCCCACAGATGTTTTTCCCAAAACTCTGTCGGTTCGGTGATGCGAGTTAAATTTAGCTGGCGGTTTCCTACCAAAATTAGCTCGTAAAGGCGCTGAAATTGTTGCCTCTGTTCGGCTTCCGGCTGCCAGCCTAATGTTTGCTGCCAGATGTCTGCCATTTCCGGCAATATTAGCGTCTCAATCTCACCCATGACCGCCAACCTTCAACTTTTTAAATTTGTGAATTACCCTTCGGGAAAGGGTTCGCCCTACAACCGCCCAAACCCATTTAAGCTGCTGGTTGCGGCTCAATTACTTTAGCTTCCAATGACGCTGGTTCCACCGATTGCAATTCTCCGTGGTTAATTGTCCAGCATCGATCGGCGATCGCTAACAAATCACCCGCATCGTGAGTGACAACCAACAGTGTCCAATGGGTTTTGAGTTTTGCTAATAAACTAACTAGCTGACGCCGCATTGACCAATCTAGGCCAGCGGTGGGTTCATCCAACAACAGCAAATGAGGTTGGCGAATTAACTGCACTGCTAGAGCAAGGCGTCGCTGTTGACCTCCACTCAAGGAATGCGGTGAGGTATGCAACGGCAGATGTGCCAGATTTACTTCTTGCAGAGCTTCCGTGACTTTTTCCGATCCCAACTCTGGATGCCCCATCCGCAGTTCTTCTAAAATTGTCCCGCCACAAAAATGCCGCTCTGGAAATTGAAACACTAATCCTCCCAACTGTTGCAGATGTTCGGGAGTCAGTTCTTGGTCTCGCCAATAGAGGGCACCATCCGTTTTTTCCGCCAGACCTGCGAGAATTTCTAAAAATGTGCTTTTGCCAGAGCCACTTGGGCCGATGACAAGACCCAGATTGTTCGGTGCCAGTTCTAAATTAAGGGCCTTTAGAATCGCAGTAGGGGCAGCCGGGGGGTGATAAGTCAGGTTTTTGAGATAGAGCATTAATTACCCGAATAGAAAATAGAAAGCGAACTCGTCAAGGCATCCAGTTGGGAACAAAAAAGCCTTCTTTAATTTTGACTTAAATTATTCGGCACAAGAAAAACTGAACGAAACCTGTTTTTTATCAAAACAAATTTTATCCGCAATTCCGGATCTCTTTATTTCTACTTTTATCCTTGGCATTTAAAAAAAATTAACTAAATTTTTCCGGAACCTGGAATTTAGTAAAGGCGTCAAACGCATTTAACTCTCTTTATCTAGAAGTGACTAATTATACACTTGTTGTTTCTAAATGTTGAGCCGAAGGGCGATGGTAACAGAATATTTTCTGGCGTTACTAGATAGCATTTAACATTGGAGACAGCATTCACTCAAGCGTAAGGTTTTGTGAGGATGACGATAATGGATCGATTTTCGGTTCCGAAGCAGATTGTTTCTGCGATCGCAAATACACCCGCGATTTGCTCTAAGCCTTTGATCGCGCCAGCGTCTGCACGTTTTGCTCTGCTCGCATCGCTGATGGCAGTCAGCGTTTGGTCTAGCCCTAGTCTAGCGGATGACCCTTTTCGCTCTAGCAACCCTCGGAATATCGGAGACAGTACAGAAGCTGCTTTCAAGGCAATCTTTGAAAAGGGAAACTATCTAGAAGCAAAGCGTTACCTACAGCAAGCGGAAACGCAGGAACCCAACGAACCCCTAGCATACGCAATGAAGGCGTCTCTCACCTACTCCTCTATTGACTGGAAAGGGGAAAGTGCGGAGAGCAAGCAACAAAAACAAGCTTTGTTAGATGAGTTTAAATTATACGCGGACAAGACGCTGCAAACGGCTGAGAAGCTCACAGCAAGCGATCCCTTGCGGGGAAATCTCTACACCGCAGTAGGTCATTTTTTACAAGGCGCTCATACGATTGCGATCGCGAATCGAGATGCAATCAAAAGTGGTCCGCAAGCTTTGAGTAAATTGCAGCAGGTATTTGAATACCTCGATAAAGCTGAAAAGGTAGCACCTGATGACGCAGAACTCAACTTGCTCAAGGGGTATATGGATTTGATGATTGCGGTGAATTTGCCATTTTCCAACCCCAATCAAGCGATTGAACGCTTAGAAAAAGCAAGTCCGTCTTATTTGGCTTATCGAGGGATTGCCGTCGGCTATCGGGACTTGAAGAAGTACGATAAGGCGTGGGAATTTGCGGAGAAGGCAAGTCAAATCACGCCAAATAACCCAGAATTGTTCTATCTCAAGGGGCAGATCCTGGTTGAGCAAGGGAAGAAGAAAAACAATAACCAAGATTTGATCAAGCGAGCGGTGGAGAATTTTGACAAAGCGATCGCAAAAGAAGCCCAACTCCCGGCGAACGTCGTCAAACAGCTGAAGCGAGAACGCGATAAAGCACAACGCCGGATTACGGGAGGATAAAGCCTAAAAGGATGAAGTATAAACGATAGGATGAAAGAAAGGATGAAATGAGTTTGCGGTTCCAAAACAATGGATTGAAGCCGATTTCTCGAATTTCATCCTTTACACTTTATACTTCACAGTTGATATGCAGGTAGTGTTCCGCGAGTTTAACCCTTTCGATCTGTGGGTCTGGCTGGAGTTCAGCATGGTTCCCTCGGAGATGGAAAAGCAGTATGTCGAGGAGGTGTTTAACTCCTGGTTCTTCTTGGGGAAATTGGGAGGATTTAATGCAGAAAATCTCCAAGTCCAGGATACGGGTTTAGATATCAGCTACATGGACTACGATTCTGACGCAGCGGATAACACGATGGTCTCGCTCATGCATAATATGGGCGAGTTTGAGTACGAAGGGGGATGGGCACGGTGCTGGCTCGATCTAGGAACCAGTGATGCGATCGCGCTTGATATCCTGATCAACTCTCTCAACCAGCTGAACAACGAATACGTGAGAATTGAACGTTTGTACATTGGCGGCGAAAATGAAGACTGGCCCGTTGAGGGTAGCGAAAGTCGGGCTGCCTTTAGTTACAACGAAAATTGACAAAAACGATGCACAAATCAGGTGAAATTCGGGTGCTTGCCTTGGGGCTGATTCGGAACGACGAGCGCATTTTTATTTCCGAAGGCTATGACCCCGTTAAGCAAAATACATTTTATCGCGCCTTAGGGGGCGGCGTTGACTTTGGAGAAACCAGCCTCGAAGCACTGCAACGAGAATTTCAAGAAGAAATCCAGGCTGAATTAACGAATATTCGATATCTTGGCTGTATCGAAAATTTGTTTACTTTCAACGGTAAGCCTGGTCACGAAATCATTCAACTGTATCAATGTGATTTTGTCGATCCCAAGCTTTATCAGATTGAACGAACAATTTTTGCTGAAGGCGATCGCCAAAAAGCGGCACTTTGGGTAGAAATTAATCGTTTTACATCTGGCGAGTTGCGATTAGTCCCAGGAGAATTTTTGCATTACTTGTAATCTTGTAGGGACATGGCATTGCCATGTCCCTAGACCTAAAAAAACTACATCCCTCGCGGATTAAGATTTATCGGAACATACTGCTGACAGAACTATCTTCGTGAACCCGCCAAATAGTTTCGCCCAGCACATTGGCGACCGAAAGAACCGTCAGTTGTTTAAATCTATCTGCTTCGGGGACTGGGATGGTGTTGGTGACAATCACCTCTTCAAATATCCCGCTTGAGAGCCGCTCAATCGCGGGTGGAGAGAAAACTGCATGGGTAGCACAGGCATATACCTGCCTAGCGCCTTCTTTGCGTAACAACCGAGCGCCCTCTGAAATGGTGCCGCCGGTGTCAATCATATCGTCTACTAAGACGGCTGTTTTGCCTTCGACATCGCCAATCAGATTCATTACTTCTGCTACGTTATGCGCTTGCCGACGCTTATCAATAATCGCCAACGGCGCATCGTTCAGCTTTTTCGCAAACGCTCTAGCTCTAGCCACACCACCTACATCCGGTGAAACAACAACCAAGTCAGATAGTTGCTTGTTTGCCAGGTAATTGATGAGGGCGGGTGAGCCGTAGACGTGATCGAAGGGAATATCAAAGTATCCCTGAATCTGGGCTGAGTGCAAATCCATCGCCAAAATCCGGCTGGCTCCAGCCTCGGTGATCAGATTTGCAACCAGTTTGGCAGTAATAGATTCGCGTCCCGCTGTTTTGCGGTCGGCTCTCGCATAGCCATAATAAGGAATGACTGCGGTAATTTGTCGAGCCGAGGCGCGGCGACAGGCGTCAACCATGATCAGCAATTCCATCAAGTGATCGTTCACCGGATGGCAAGTGGGTTGAATTAAGTAGACGTCACACCCTCGAATCGATTCTTGAATTTGAATGTAAAGCTCTCCATCAGCAAACCGCTTGCGAACCATTGGTCCCAAGTCCATGCCTAGATAGCGAGCAACTTCCTGAGAGAGGGGTATATTAGCAGAGCCGGAAAACAGTCGCAGACGATTGTTATCTGCTATTTGTGGCAGCGTAGGCTGAAGCGATATAGTGGGAGAACGGAGCACAGCAGACCCTCAAGAGCTACTTCGATCGCAATCTTATCATTGTCACCGAAAAGACTTATCAAATTTATTTGTTAAGAAGGGATGAATATCTAAATCACTGGTTACAGAATATCTAAAAAATTGCTCTATAGACAAGAATTAGAAAGTTTTAGTCTTAAGTTTGAGAACCTAACTCTTCAATGCAGGTTTCTCAGGTATGAGCCTCTCAGTAAAATGCCTTAGTTTTTTATAATCTTAAGTAAATTGTCAAGACGATGTCTCCGTATTTCTCCTGATAAAACATAAACTTTAGATCGCATAGGCAAGTCAAATATACAGATTTCCAGACAAATGCTTTGATAATAAATAATTTTTTAACAAATAGAAAGCAAAGTAAAAATACATTAAGGGAACGCGATCGCTTTTACTCGCATCGAAAAGTACGACTGATGGCTGCGGCGATTGACCCAGCTTCCAATCAGGCAAGATTGCAAGCTGATGGAACAGCTCTCGACCGCTTTTGCCAAAATAGATCCAAAAAGGTAAGGTAGCATAGCTTTGTCATAAATTGCATCTTGAAAAGCCCTTCTTCCCTAGTCCTTATTTATGCAACCCCCGATTGTCATTGGAACGATTCTACAAAACCGCTACCGCTTGATCGGTATTCTCGGTCAGGGAGGGTTCGGACGAACGTATCTAGCAGAAGACCAGGGGCGCTTTAGCGAACGATGTGCCTTAAAGGAATTAATTCCTGCTCAAGAATCAGCTTATGCACTGGAGAAAGCAAGGGAACTGTTTCAGCGAGAGGCGACGACTCTTTACCAAATCCAGCACCCGCAGATTCCCCAGTTTCGGGCTACTTTTGAGCAAGATCAGCGGTTGTTCCTAGTGCAGGACTATGTGGAGGGGAAGACTTATCGGATGCTGCTTGATGAGCGTCGGAGTCAAGGCAACACTTTCTCGGAGGCAGAAGTGGTGCAATTTCTGCGGCAGTTGTTGCCCGTCTTAGCGCACATCCATGTTAAAGGGATTATTCATCGGGATATTGCGCCGGACAATATTATTTTACGGGAGAGCGATCGCTTACCTGTGCTGATCGATTTCGGCGTGGTTAAGGAGCTGGCAACTCGGTTTCAGCTACCAGATGTTACCAGACCAATCGCGACAACGGTCGGGAAACCCGGTTATGCCCCCAGCGAACAAATACAGGCAGGGCAAGCTTACCCTAGCAGCGACCTCTACGCTTTAGCGGCGACGGCTGCGGTAATGCTCACAGGCAAAGAGCCAGCAGAATTGCTGGATGCGACTCAGCTAACGTGGCAATGGCGCAGGTGGGCGAACGTCAGCGATGGGTTCGCTCAAGTATTGAATCGGATGTTAAGTTATCGACCGGGCGATCGCTACCAATCAGCTGGAGAGGTTGTACAAGCACTCCAATCTCTGACGAATACAACCGCCGCTCTTCAACCGCCACCCGCAACTTTTCAACCTCCACCACCGATCCAACCGCCACCCGCAACTTTTCAACCTCCACCAGCGACTTTTCAACCTCCACCTGCTAACCCGCAACCGTCAGCTCCCAGCCCCCAACCGCCCCGTCCGACTACTTCCCAAGTACAAACAGTAGCGGTAGGACGCCGACCCGATCCGGTGACACCTAACCAAAATACTCCTGGCAACCCGGTCAATCCGAATGCCGCCCGTCCAACTCGACCCGATCCAGTGATTCCCGAACCGCGCCGCTCGACTTGGGAAGATCCTTGGGCTGTCTTCGCAGTTGTAATCAGTCTTGCTTTATTAGCTGGACTGGGTTCTTGGGCGTTAGTCAGTTTTGTGATTAATCGGCAGCCTCAACCAGATCCAACGCCGATAGTTTCTGACACACCAACACGAACGCCCACACCAACGCCAACGCCCACACCAACGCCAACGCCCACACCCAGCTTAGAACCAGTAGCGTACAGTCAGCGCCTAAACTTAGTACCCGGTCAAACGCTGAATAAACAAGGAAATCTCAAAGGAAACGAAACTCTGAATTACATCATTCGTGGAGAACAAGATCAACAATTAAATTCCTTGCTGAATGACGAAGGCGTGTTAATGACGGTGTTGGGACCCGATCAAAACCCAATTAGTAACAATGCTAGGCGAGTCCGAAGTTGGACAGGAACGCTTCCCTTTACCGGCAATTACACCATTCAGCTAAGTCCGATCAAGGGGTTGCCTCAGAGCGACTATAACTTACAGATTAGCCTTGCGAACCCAGTCCCAACGCCAACGCCGACACCCACACCCACTCCGACACCTACTCCTACTCCCACTCCTCCCGCCGGTCAATTTGATACTCAACCGATTACCTTCCCTCCCGGCGAACCGGCTGTGCAGGTTTCGGCTCGAACCAGTCCGCAGCGCATTAAGCGTTACTTGGTAAATGTGCAACAAGGGCAGGTACTGAAGGCGGACATTCAACCAGGTGGGGCAACTTTAGATATTCGGTATCCCGATGGCACTCTCGTGGAAGATGCCTCTGGCGTTTTGTCTTGGCAGGCTCAGGTGCCTCGCGCTGGAAATTATCAAATTGATGTAATTGCGCCAGAGGATACACCCTTTACGCTAGATATTAGTGTTCGGTAATGGGTAATCGATGGTGGGTAAACCTTAGAAGATGGATTTCCAACTTTACAAGCTTCCAACTTCTACTGACAACTGACGAGTGACAACTGACGAGTGACAACTACTTTGAACGCGCTACTAATTACTGGAACCGATACGGACGCTGGGAAAACAGTTTTGACTGCGGCTTTGGCAGCTTATTGGCAGATGTATTGTCCTGCCAAAAGCTTAGGGATGATGAAGCCAATTCAGTCGGGAACTGGGGATAGAGAACTTTACAATCAGTTATTTTCTCTCAATCAATCTTTAGAGGAAATTAATCCGTTGTACTTCCAGGCACCGTTAGCGCCTCCCATCGCCGCTGAACGGGAAGGAAGGAGTGTTGACTTAAGAAAAGCTTGGCAAGCGTTTGAAAATCTGCGGCGTCAGCGAGATTTTGTGCTGATAGAAGCATTGGGAGGATTGGGTTCGCCGGTTACGCACGAACTCACGGTAGCGGATTTGGCTAGGGATTGGGGGTTGCCAACGGTATTAGTGGTGCCGGTAAGATTAGGAGCGATCGCCCAAGCGGTTGCGAATGTTGCCCTCTCTCGTCAGTCGGGTGTCCACCTCAAAGGCATCGTCCTGAATTGCGTTCAACCTCGTACCGAACAAGAAATCGCCGATTGGTGTCCAATCGATTTGATTGAGTCTTTCACCAATACCCCAGTTTTTGGGATTCTGCCCAATCTGAGCGACCTCAGCGATCTCGGTAAACTCGCTCAAGTTGCGTCAGATTTAGATATAGAGCGATTGATGCCACTTTAACCAAAATTCAAAGATAACCAAGGGTAGGGAGTCAAGTTCTGGCGATACACCGCCCTACCCGATTAATTCCTTCACGTCATCATAAATTTTTGGAGTCTGAATAAGATGTTTGCTACTTCTTTAAGCCCTCTTTCTGTTGATTCATCTCGGATTCGACCGGAAATTCAAGCATTGCAGCCGATGCTGGTGGAGTTGCGGCGGCGGCTGCATCAGCGCCCTGAATTAGGCTTTCGAGAGCATTTAACTGCCGAGTTAGTTTCCCAAAAACTGCAAGAATGGGGAATTGAACATGAAACTGGCATTGCAAATACTGGAATTGTTGCCACAATTACTGGTAATAAACCCGGTAAAGTGTTGGCAATTCGGGCCGATATGGATGCCCTGCCGATTCAAGAAGAGAATGATGTGCCTTATCGGTCGCAGCATGATGGAGTGATGCACGCTTGCGGTCATGATGGACATACAGCGATCGCTCTCTCGACGGCTTACTATCTCTCTGAGCATCGCGATGACTTTGCTGGCACTGTAAAAATTATCTTCCAACCCGCTGAGGAAGGGCCAGGAGGTGCCAAGCCGATGATTGAAGCCGGTGTCTTACAAAATCCCCAGGTGGATGGGATTATCGGGCTGCATTTATGGAATAATCTGCCTCTCGGCACTGTGGGAGTCCGTACAGGTGCTTTGATGGCAGCAACAGAAGGTTTTCGCTGCACGATTCAAGGCAAAGGCGGACACGGGGCGATTCCTCATCAAACAGTTGATTCAATTTTAGTCAGCGCTCATATTGTTACTGCCTTGCAGACAATTGTGGCTCGAAATGTCTCGCCCCTAGAGTCCGCCGTCGTTACCGTCGGGGAACTTCATGCAGGCAAAGCGCTTAACGTAATTGCTGATACGGCTTTCTTCACGGGTACTGTGAGATATTTTAATCCGGTTCTAGGAGAACTTATTCCGCAACGGATCGAGCAGATTATTGCGGGTATTTGTCAAAGCCACGGTGCCACTTATCAACTGGACTACAAGCGGCTTTATCCTCCGGTGATTAATGATGCCAAGATGGCGGAACTCGTGCGTTCTGTAGCGGAAGGGGTGGTAGAAACTCCGATTGGAATTGTGCCAGAATGCCAAACAATGGGCGGCGAAGATATGTCTTTCTTTTTGCAAGCGTTGCCCGGTTGCTATTTCTTTTTGGGTTCGGCGAATGTAGAAAAAGAGTTAGCGTATCCGCACCATCATCCGCGATTTAATTTTGATGAAACAGCACTGGAGATGGGTGTTGAGATATTTGTCAGGTGTGTTGAGAAATTTTGCAGAGTGGAGGATTGAAGGCTTGTCAGGGTGAAGGTTTAAAGGATCGTTTGAGTCTGTAATTGCTAACCTGCTAACCTGAAACTCGCTGGCAATCTTTCTTCAATCCCATGAGGTGCTGATGACTTCTCAACTGCCAAATTTAACTGATTTGCAACAGGCACAGCAAGCGATCGCAGACTTCGAGCAATCCAGCGCCCCCAGTGTTTGGTCGAGTTTGGATAAACAGCAAGTTATTGCTGATATGCGATCGCGTCTAATCGATCCCTTTCAAGTAAATCAAGGGGGACAACCCTTTTGCGGGCCAGCATCGATTGTATTTGAGCTGGTTCGCAAACAGCCCCTCAAATACGTACAAATTTGCCGCAGTTTATTTGAAATCGGCGGTTTTCAAGCGAGAAATCGATATATCCAAGCATCGCCCAGACTGCGCCAAAGCCAAGGCAGACTGCGGATGGGGATGGCAGATTGGATGCTATTGTCAACCTTGCGCGAATCAGAAAACCTGATTTTTCCAGTCGAACCCAACGCCCCCAACATCATTCGGAATCTGGGCGGGATGACGAAATCATGGGAGATGAAAGGCTGGGTGAAAGAAGTGCTGGGCTATCGTCAATTTAAATACGCCCATACCTATATTTATGGCGAATTTGATGCGATGCGCGAAGCCGCAGAAGTCATCGCCAGCGGTGGCGTTGCGTTTGCCTTGGTGACGGCGGAAGGGTTACTCAGCAACAAACCACCCCTGCTGCCTTACCCGACTCACTGGATTTCTCTATTAGGCAATATTGTGATTCAACCGGGTAAACCTTGGCACCACGATAGCGGACATATCAGCTTCGACATCTACACTTGGGCAAGAAAGATGCACGTAGATGTGGCTGAAGGGCCATTCGAGGATTATTTTTGGGGAATTGTCATGGGAAGAATGTAAAATTCTCAAGGAATATTTCATACCTTAGTAGGTAGACACAAAAAAACCGAAAATATAGATAGAAAGCCGGTTTGAAAAAAACAGCCTTCTAAAATATCTACAATCTACTGAGTTATGAAACGACCTGCTGTGCGAACCTCTGCCGTATTTCTTACCGTTGCATTCTTACTGTCAGCCTGCACCCAAACGAACCCTGTGGGCACAAACCCCACTACTGCCCCTTCAGCAGCCCCAAGTTCATCTAGTGCCATTCCGATTGGGATTGCCTTAGCGCAAACCAGTAACGTCGCTCTCCTCGGTCAGGAAGGCATTGCGGGTGCCAAAATTGCCGAGAAATACTTTAATGACAAAGGTGGTATTGACGGCACCCCGATTAAATTGATTGTTCAGGACACAGGTGGAGAGGAAGCCGGAGCGATCAATGCCTTTCAAACCCTAATTAGTCAGAATAAAGTTGTCGGCATTGTTGGACCAACTCTTTCGCAGCAAGCATTTAGTGCCGACCCCATTGCAGAGAGAACCAAAGTGCCAGTTATTGGAGCATCCAACACTGCTAAAGGAATTCCAGAGATTGGAGATTATGTTGCTCGTGTCTCAGCACCCGTTTCCATTGTCGCTCCTCTCTCGCTAAAAGCAGCCCTCAAGCTTAACCCAAATATCAAGAAAGTTGCGGTATTTTACGCTCAGAATGATGCATTTAGTAAGTCGGAGACAGAAATTTTTCAGCAAACAGTTAAAGACCAGAAACTTGATTTAGTAACGGTACAAAAGTTCCAGACGAGCGATACGGACTTTCAAACGCAAACCACCAATACTATTAACTTAAAACCCGATTTAGTGATTATTTCTGGACTAGCGGCAGACGGAGGAAACTTGGTTCGCCAACTGCGGGAATTGGGTTATAAAGGTACTATTGTTGGGGGCAATGGATTTAATACTTCCAATATATTTAATGTGTGTAAAGTTCTCTGCGATGGAGTTCTCGTTGCACAAGCTTATAGCCCTGAATACTCTAGTGAGGTGAACACTGCTTTCCGCACCGCTTATATCAATCAATATAAAAAAGAACCACCGCAATTTAGTGCCCAAGCCTTTGCAGCGGTTCAAGTGTATGCAGAGGCTCTAAAAGCTTTAAATCAGAAAACCAAAATTAGCACCATGCCTCTGCCGCAACTGCGTACAGAACTGAACAAGCAGTTGCTAGCTGGTACGTACCAGACGCCACTAGGTGAGATTGGCTTTACGCCAGTAGGTGATGTCAAACAAAAAGAATTCTACGTCGCACAGCTCAAGGTAGATGCAGACGGAAATAATGGTAAATTCGCTTTAGTTAAATAACTTTAGGGTGGGCAAAGCCCACCCTAATAAAAAATATATGGATATCACTCTGTTTTTACAACAATTCCTAAACGGTTTATCTATTGGCAGTGTTTACGCAATTTTCGCTTTGGGATACACTCTAATTTTTTCTATTTTAGGGATTATTAATTTTGCTCATGGGGCACTCTTTACTTTAGGAGCGTACTTCACTTATGCCCTGATGGGAGGAACATTTGGATTTAACGGATTATTTGCAAATGCAAGTTTACCGATAAAGCTTCCATTTGCACTAGCATTAATTTTAGGGAGTACGCTGGCTGGTTTGGTTGGGGTTGGAATTGAGCGTGTTGCTTTTCGACCTTTGCGACGTAAAGGCTCTGATCCTCTGTTGACGGTAGTTTCTAGCCTTGGTGTAGCCTTAGTAATTGTAAATTTAATCCAGTATTTGGTGGGAGCAGAAAGTTATAGTTTTCCTGCAAATACTTACGGTAACTTGCCTCCTTCTATCAACTTTGGTACGGGAGAAAACCCAATTCCTATTCGTAGCGTTCAAATTGTAATTTTTAGTGTATGTGTAATAATTTTGGCGATCCTCACTTATTGCATAAATCGTACTAAATTCGGTAAGGCGATGAAAGCTGTAGCTGAAGATCCGATAACTGCTAGTTTGCTAGGGATCAATACCGACTTCTTTATTGTCCTGACGTTTTTCGTCAGCAGTTTCTTAGCTGGATTGGCAGGGACTTTAGTAGGGTCTAGTGTAAGTATCGCTGGACCCTACTTGGGTATTGCATTTGGACTAAAGGGTTTAGCTGTTATTGTACTAGGTGGTTTAGGAAGTATTCCTGGTGCCGTCTTGGGAGGTTTAGCGATCGGACTTGTGGAGGCATTTGTCCCTTCAGATTATTCTGCTTATAAGGATGCGTTTGCTTTTGGAATACTATTCATAATGCTGATAGTTAGACCTCAGGGTTTGCTGGGGCGTCGCCTGATTCAAAAAGTATAGTTATTGGAATGTGAAATGTAAAACTAAATATTGCTCGTTAATTTTTTATTTTTGATGTGTTGCAATGAATGATTTTTTGAACACTTATGGATCGCTGATCGTTTCTATGGTGTTAGGGGCACTGCTAGGATTGTCGTTGTACCTGCCCCTAATGACTGGACAGTTATCTCTAGCTAGTCCTGGTTTTTATGCGCTAGGCGGATATATTGCAGCGATTCTATCTACTCAAGTATTTCGCGTTAGTGGCGGTTTATTCCCGATTCCGCTGCTGTTATTGGAGATGCTGGTTGCTGGTATAGTCTCTGGCATATTGGGCGTTATGGTGGGGATTCCGGCGCTGCGGTTGCGGGGGATCTATTTAGCGATCGCTACCATTGCCTTTGTAGAAGTTTTGCGCGTCTTATCGCTAAATTTGGATATCACTGGCGGCGCTGTCGGTATTTTTGGCATCCCCCAACCTTTCCACACCCCTATCGAGTATTTGTGGATAGCGTTTCCTTTACTAATCATTAGTATGGTCTTGCTTTATCGACTTGAACGAATTCGGGCAGGAAGGGCATTTACAGCAATTCGAGAAGATGAATTAGCTGCGGGGGCGATGGGAATTAACCCAACTTACTACAAGGTTTTAGCTTTTACCCTGGGCGCGATTTTGGCAGGAATCGCTGGGGCAGTTAGCGCCCATTTTCTTAATACCTGGAACGCCCGCCAAGGCACCTTTGATGCCAGTATTGTTTATTTAACTTCTGTCTTAATTGGTGGAACTAGAACTTTTGTAGGACCTGTATTGGGTGGTATGGTATTTACAGCTTTGCCGGAAATATTAAGGGGAATTGCAGATACTAGCGGTTTACCTACCTGGTTAGCAGGATTCCTCCGAGATGGTCGCTTGATTATTTTTGGGTTCCTAATAGTTGTGGGAACGATATTTTTCCCACAAGGCTTGGTGACGCCAGAATTGTTTAAGAGAAAAATGAAGAATAAAGCATGAAGGATGAAATTTCACCTTTAAAACTTGACACTTTGCCCTGTCTGGAAGCGAAAGCACTAATGCGCCAGTTTGGTGGCTTAGTAGCGGTGAATAATGTATCTTTCACGGTTCATAAAAATGAGATTTTTGGTTTAATTGGCCCCAATGGTGCTGGTAAAACTACACTATTTAATCTGATGACTGGGTTAATCCGGCCTTCCAGCGGGCAATTAGTCTATCAAGGCGAGGAAATTTCCCAGCGCCCTCCCCATCAAATCGCTGCTAAAGGTATCGCCAGAACTTTTCAAAATATTCGCTTATTTGGTAATCTTTCGGCTCTGGAAAATGTGATGATTGCGCGGCATATTCATAATAAGGGCGCTAATATTCTATCTACTCTGTTAACTGGGCTGTTGAGTTTACCATCAGCGTCTAGGCGAGAACAGTTAAATAAACAAAAAGCGATCGCGTTATTGGATATGGTGGGATTAGGCGATCGCGCTGAAGAAAAAGCTCGAAATTTTCCTTATGGGGATCAGCGTCGGTTAGAAATTGCCAGAGCGCTAGCGTTAGAACCGCAAATTCTAATGCTAGATGAGCCTGCTGCTGGGATGAATCCTAGCGAAAAACACCAATTAAGCGAATTTATCCGAGAAATCCGCCAACAGTTTAACTTGACGGTAATCTTAATTGAACATCACGTGCCGCTGGTAATGGGATTATGCGATCGCATTGCCGTGTTAAATTTTGGTAAGTTAATTGCTTTGGGCGAACCATCGGTCATCAGAAACGATCCGTCTGTCATTGAAGCTTATTTAGGAAATGAATGAGGGCTTTAAACGTTGATGAACGCTGATAAATCCAGAGAATCAGGGGGTGGGCAAGAAAAGTTTACCCTGCTAGAACTTAAAAATATTTTTGTTAATTATGGTGGAATTCAAGCTTTAAACGATATTAGCCTGACTGTCAATAACGGCGAGGTTGTCACTCTTATCGGTGCCAACGGTGCTGGAAAAAGTACTACCCTCCGCGCTATCTCTAAGATAATTAATCCTAGGATTGGTAGCATTATTTACAGCGGTCGCAATATTACTCATCGCCAACCTCATGAAGTAGTGCGGCTAGGCATTGCTCATTCTCCAGAAGGACGTAGAGTATTAGCACGACAAACTGTTTTTGATAACTTAGAATTAGGTGCTTATATCCACTCCAACCAGGAAGTCGTAAGGGCTGATATTGATCGTCAATTTGAGATGTTTCCACGTCTTAAAGAACGTCGCAATCAACTTGCTGGGACACTCAGCGGTGGCGAACAGCAAATGTTAGCGATCGCTCGTGCTTTGATGAGCCGTCCAAAACTGTTACTACTAGATGAGCCAAGCTTGGGTCTTGCTCCTGCAATTGTCAGAGAAATTTTTTCCATTATTCAAAATCTCCGCGATACAGGAGTAACCATCCTTTTAGTTGAGCAAAACGCTAATCTGGCTCTTGAAGTTTCTGATAGAGGATATGTACTTGAAGCTGGTTGCATCACCTTGACCGGAAAATCTTCTGACTTGCTTAAGGATGAGCGGGTTATGAAGGCTTATTTGGGATGATTTAAGATATTTTTTACTTTCATTTGAAGATTTATTTTTGTTTATATTTGAGCGAAAATAAGAGCAATAAATTAAATAATAAAGCTGTCCAAAATTTGGATAAATATAAAAACTAATGGGAGCTATCTTACCGATTTTGGATCTATAGTTGATAACCCTTTCTTGCCTGATGGTTAGTATAGGCGATCGCCTATACTTAAAATAAATAGGTGGGCACTGCCCACCTTACTCCTTTACATTTTGCTTTTTAACTTTTGCTTTCTTTATGGAACTGCCATCCCGCGCTGTACGGCTGGACGCTGCTGAATTGTTTCAAACCAGCGCTTAAGATTTGGATGATTATCTAGTGTTAAACCTTGAAATTCATAGCTAGCAACCCAAGGAAATGTGGCAATATCGGCAATCGAGTATTCATTGCAGATAAATTCCCGATCTGCCAACTGTTTGTCTAAGACACCGTAAAGCCGTAGGGTCTCTTTCTCATATCGCTCAATTGCGTAAGGAATCTTTTCTGGGGCAAACTTCTTAAAATGGTTTAACTGACCAAACATTGGCCCGACGCTTCCCATTTGGAGCATCAGCCACTCCAGTACTTGAAAGCGAGCTTTTTGTTCTTTAGGTAAGAATTTTCCAGTTTTCTCTCCTAAATAGATCAGGATAGCACCCGACTCAAAAACCGTCATGCCAGTATCTTGGTCAACAATCGCGGGAATCTTGCTATTCGGATTAATTGCTACAAATTCTGGCGTAAATTGCTCTCCCTTCGTGATGTCAATCTTATGGACGTTGTAAGGAAGCTCGACTTCCTCCAACATGACAGAAGCCTTGCGCCCGTTCGGTGTCGTGAAGGTATAAAGGTCAATCATGAGGTTAGATGTTCAGTTTTGCCGTTCCACAAGGTAGTGTAACTTGAAAATTGAGGGCGCGATACGTGCTACGCACTTTGTCAGCTCTGAATTAATTACCACGATCTATAGGGATAGCATCTCGTTACTCTGGAAAATTTAAACACTAGCTTTTCGATGCAGGTAATATCTCCGATTGTTAAAGATTTAGTGCTGATTGGTGGCGGACACAGTCATGCCATTGTGTTGAAAATGCTTGGCATGAAACCACTACCAGGAGTACGCCTGACGCTGATTACAGACACTTCTCATACGCCCTATTCTGGTATGTTGCCCGGTCATGTGGCAGGTTTTTATGACTACGATGAAAGTCACATCGATCTGCGTCGTCTTGCCCAATTCGCCCAAGCACAATTTTATCTTGACCGAGCGATTGGTCTAGATTTGGAAAATAATAAAGTCATCTGTGCTAACCATCCAGATGTTGCATTTGATCTGTTATCAATTGATATCGGCAGTACCCCAGCCACAATATCTATACCAGGTGCAGCGGAGTACGCTATTCCAGCTAAACCCGTAGCAAAATTATTAAGTGAATGGGATCATCTGCTGAAAAGTGTTGCAGAAACGCCTGAGAAACCGATACAACTTAGCATTGTGGGTGGAGGTGCTGGTGGAGTGGAACTGGCACTGGCAATGCAATCTCGCCTGCATCAATTTTTTGAGCATTCCCAGCAGTTTCCAGAAAATCTAGAAATCCATCTATTCCATAGCGGTGTTGAGCTTTTACCGAACTATAACCCCTGGGTGGGTCGGCGTCTCCAGAAAATTTTGATCCAGCGTGGGGTTGAGTTGCATTTAGGGGAAAAGGTGTGTGAAGTTCAACCGCACAAGGTTATTTGTGAGTCTGGTTTAGTGGTTGAATGCGCTAGCGAGGGGACTCCTGCTGAGTGTCGCGTTTTTTGGGTAACACAAGCATCGGCACCTCGTTGGCTGCAAGCCTCTGGATTGGCTACCGATACTAAAGGCTTTATCCAGGTAGATGATACTTTGCGATCGCTCTCTCATTCCCAAGTATTTGCCGCAGGTGATATTGCCACGATGATTCATCATCCCCGTCCCAAAGCGGGAGTTTTTGCGGTACGTCAGGGGAAGCCACTGTTTAACAACCTGCGACGGACGCTACTAGGGAAACCACTCAAGCCGTACAAGCCGCAGAAACAATATCTTAGTTTAATTGGTACAGGGGATAAAAATGCGATCGCTTCTTGGGGCGCTTTCGGCTGCGAATCCCGCTTGTTTTGGCACTGGAAAGATCGCATCGACCGCCAATTTATGGCACGCTTCCACAACTTGCCGGAAATGTCAGCCGTTACCCAACAACCAATCCCCAAACCTCAATCCCCAACCCCTAACCCGCCAATGCGTTGCGCTGGTTGCGGTTCTAAAGTCGGTAGTACAACATTAGAACGAGTCCTACACCGCATTAAATTAGAACACCCTGAAGTTGGTAATCGTGAAGATATTTTAATTGGACTTGATGCACCAGATGATGCTGCCGTAGTCAAGGTGCCAGTAGATCAAGTGATGGTTCATACCCTAGACTATTTCCGAAGTCTAATTAATGACCCGTTTATCTTTGCTCAAATTAGCGCTAATCATTGCTTAAGCGATATTTTTGCAATGGGTGCTACTCCTCAGAGTGCGCTGGCAATTGCCACTATTCCCTACGCCTGGGAAGAAAAGCAGGAGGAAACCCTTTATCAACTGTTATCGGGTGCTGCTAAAGTGCTGCAACAGTCGCAAACACCTCTGGTAGGCGGACACACCACAGAAGGAGCAGAACTAACTTTTGGTTTATCCTGTAACGGCTTAGCCTATCCCAATCAGCTGCTACGAAAAGGCGGTATGAAGCCGGGGCAAGTGCTAATTTTGACCAAAGCGCTAGGAACGGGAACTCTATTTGCTGCACAGATGCGCTTGCAAGCAAAAGGGCGGTGGATTGATGATGCTGTCAAGTCGATGATGCTGTCAAATCAAGCAGCAGCTAAGTGTTTATTAAAACATGGAGTTACTGCCTGTACGGATATTACAGGATTTGGATTGCTGGGGCATTTACTGGAAATGATCAAAGCATCTCAGGTGGCGGTGGAGTTCAATTTAGAAGCTATCCCAGTTCTAGAAGGTGCCTTGGAAACGCTGCAAATGGGAATTGTGAGTTCTTTACACCCGCAGAATTTACGAGCATCCCGCCAGATTAGCAATTTATCAGCAGTTAGCGATCGCGCTACTTACTCTCTTCTATTCGATCCGCAAACCTCTGGCGGACTCTTAGCTGCGATTCCAGATGAACGCGCTGATGCTTGTGTCGCCTCACTCAAAACCTTGGGATATACCCACAGCCAGATAATTGGTCGTGTGATGCCACCAAATCAAGGCGTTCAGCCCATCTCACTAATTGTCTGAATTCAACGGAGAGGAGAGGATTTGAACCTCCGGTGACGTTGCCGCCACAACTGATTTCGAGTCAGTCGCATTCAACCACTCTGCCACCTCTCCAAGCGCTATCTTTATTAACCTTTGGTTAATAACTCAGCATTATCAGTATATACCAAATTCCGCCAATCTCTTCTGCCCAACGAATAATTTCCAGTAAAGCATCATCCCGCGACTTGAGGTAATCGTCACTGCATATCCATTTATTATCAAGGCAGGTTGAGTAGTTTCCATTCTAGAGAGGATTCTAAAAAACATTATTGGCATCGGGTAGAGGCTTTCGGTAAATAAGCTATCGAAAAAAATGTCGGAAAAAATATAAATTCTCGCTGAAATACTTCTTCTCCCCCTAAAACCGTATAAATACGGGGGTCATTTGTTTGATTGCAGGTGAATACTTTAAAAGTAAAATTGTTTCGCGTCAAGCCTCAATCATCTTTTGAATCGGTAATGCCCAACAGTGCTTTGGAAAAGCTTGTTTCTCAAATCTCCTAAACGGTTATAAAAAAGGCTCAATAGACCTCTTGCATGAATTAGGAAGAGGAGGCAAGCTCAAAGTCGATAATGGCAGCAATCAAGTTGAAGCGTTACCGAAATCGACGCAGGCGCTTTCGGTAACGCTCTGCCAGGAGCAGAAAATCTTATTGTCTCAATCGGGGTAGTCTGAGTGCTAGGTCAGTTATCTATTTAAGCTTTACCTCTACAGCCGGAAAATATAACTCCCTATTCCTAATAGCTCATACCGACATCGTTTTCCGTTGCTTCCAGCGTTGTCTCAAACCCACCACTAGGAGTCCACTGGACTGCTCCATCACGCTCGGTTGTATAGACTTGGGTTTTGATTTTTCGCAGCTCTTGCGTCGTTTCTGGATCGATAGTTGCGGAGGCGGCGATCGCTACCTTGGGTTGCATCTTATGCAATATATCAGCTTGTAAATTTTCTCCAGACCACCAAAGCACCTGGGCTGGAGGTAATTGTTTCAGAAGCGCTAACTTTCTTTCCTTTTCCTCTGGCTTAAAATTTCCCACCACTAACCAAATCTGGTTGCCGATTTGTAGTTGCACTACTGGTGGTTGGCTACTAATTAACTTGATGACTGAAGCTCCAATTGGTACACTCTGACCAACTGGCAAAGCTTGAGTTGGAATCTTCACGCCTAGAGTCGAAAGTTTACCAATAGAAGCAGTGTTAGCATAAAAGCTTGACACTGGGAGCCGTTCCAAAATTTTAGGCCAGCCACTTCTAGAACTAAGTTGAGAATCTGTTACCACAGCCCAGTCAATTTGATTGACGCCCTGCTGTTGTAAAAAAGGTAGCACAGTAAAATTAGCAGTACTATCATCCCCACTATTAACCAGGGTGACTTCTCCTTTGTCTTGAATCACCAAAACTGGCTCTCCCGGCGTAGAAAGCACCGTGACTCGAAATAAAGTTGCTTTTGTCTGCCAAACTGGGACAACCACTAAACTGGCAGCAATTAGACCCGCAAACCACCAACGCCGACGCCACCA
Source organism: Trichocoleus sp. DQ-U1 (assembly GCF_039961925.1). NCBI lineage: Bacteria > Bacillati > Cyanobacteriota > Cyanophyceae > Leptolyngbyales > Trichocoleusaceae > Trichocoleus > Trichocoleus sp. DQ-U1. Next base: position 23,265 of record NZ_JAMPKB010000077.1, read on the forward strand.
TTTGCTCAGCGAAGCCAGAGCAATTAGTCCGTATAGAGCTAACAGTTGCAAAATAGAGATGGTACCGACAGCAACAGAATTTCCTGGTAACTGGGAAAAAAATTCCACTAGCAGAATCAGCCCTTGGGATGGGTAATAGAGCAACCAAGCCAAGGCACTGCCAGCTAAGGGCCAGATCAATGATGCTAAGGCGCTGATAATTCCACCAATACTAATGATGGAGATTAAAGGAGTGCTGATTATGTTTGCCAGGATGCTGTAAGGAGATACTAGACCGAAGACATAAAGTTGTAGGGGTAAAACCCACGGAAAAACGGCTATCGGAAGCGCAATCAAAGATGCGATCGCGGGTGGTAACCAATCCAGCCATTTTGTAACCGTAGGTACTGCAACTAATAATCCTAGGGTGGCTAAAAAACTCAGTTGAAAACCTAAATCCCAAATCCATAGGGGATTAAACAGCAACAAGAGAGTGGCAGCAAGTAGGAGCGAACCCAGCGGCTTTACCTTTCGTTCCATCGCCAAAGCAATTAAAGCTCCGACACCCATCACTCCAGCTCGAACCACAGAAGGCTGCAACCCCGTTAAACCTACAAAAACAAGTAGGGCAGTGAACCCAATGATAAATTGCGATCGCACGGAAAAACGCTGCGTTAGAGCCACCACCACACCCAGAATCAAAGAAATTTGAAACCCAGACGCTGCAAGGGCATGAGCTAAACCACTCTGGATAAATTTATTGCGAACATCGTAGGGTAAATCTACCGCCTGATTCCCCAACACCATCGAACTGACCAGCTGACCCTCTGGACTGCCTAACCAACGTACTTGAGATTGAATGATCCGCCGCCGGATAGTCCAAAATCCCCAGGGACGTTTTTCTGGTTCATTAACAAAGCTAACTTGACGTCCGCTGAGACCGGCAAACCCACCTTCTCTTTTTAGGTAAGCTTGAAAGTCAAAGGCTCCTGGATTGGCAGCAGGCTTAGGTTTATACAAGACTCCAGTTACTGCTATTTCTTGACCTGGATATAAACCCGTCGCTTGCAGTAATGGCAAAGTCACGTATAACTTACCAGTTACCCCTTGGCTGACATCAGCAGGTTTGTTGTTGCCGTTCTTGACCTCATTTAATTTTGTCGCTTCCAGCCAAAACTGCGATCGCTGACTTTGCGTCAGACGGGGTGGAGTTGCAATCTTGCCTTGAACAGTTACAACCTGCTCTTGGCCTCTAATATTTTGGGCAGACACAAACTTGCTAATGTTATTCGCCGCTGGTTGCGGCATTCGCATTTGAAAATAAAGTGCCGCTAGCAACCCAACAATTCCAGCCACCAGCCACACCCTCGCTTTCGGGCCTGTTCGCCAAAATCGGGGCAAGACAACAGCTGCCCCAATCCCTAAGGCTAGTATTCCGTACTTCCCCCAGGGCAATCCCGTAGAAAGCAAGCCCAGAATATAAGCCAAACTTAAAATGACGCCATTGGCTAAGTTCATTAGATAGTCAAACTTATCTCAAGCTCAGTACAGCGTGCAGAAACAGCATACACATTGCTGTGCTTCCTAAGTAACCTGAGTTCGGGTTAAGCCGAAGGGAGGAAAAACGCATTGATATTGAGAGAGGGCTTCTTAGGCTGATGGCAATAGGCAATTAATCCACAGACCAAATTCACCAAGAAAT